>CANQIG010000001.1 GCA_947623765.1 uncultured Clostridia bacterium
GCGTGCGGTATATTCGCGTCACCGACAACGGCTGCGGCATTGATGCGGAGGACGTGGAGACGGCGTTCCTGCGCCATGCCACAAGCAAAGTCCGCACAGAACGCGATCTCGAATCCATCGGCACGCTCGGTTTTCGCGGGGAGGCGCTCGCCTCGATCGTCGCCGTGTCCCATGTGGATCTCATCACGCGCACCGCAAGCAGCGAGATCGGCGCACACTACGCGGCTTCCGGCGAGGAACCCGGGACCCTAGAGGAAGCGGGATGCCCGGCCGGGACCACGATCACGGTCCGCGATATTTTTTATAACGTCCCCGCGAGGATGAAATTCCTGAAAAAGGACGTCGCGGAGGGCAACGCCGTCGCGGGGTTGATGGATAAGATCGCACTCTCCCACCCGGAGATCTCGTTCCGCCTGATCCGGGACGGGAGAGAAACGCTGCACACGCCAGGAGACGGCAGGCTGGTCTCCGCAGTGTACGCCGTATTTGGCAGAGAGTTTTCCCAAAATCTGGTCGAAGTGGACACCACGGTCGGCGGGATCCGCGTACACGGCTGTATTTCGACGCCGACCGGAAGCCGCCCGAATCGGAGTATGCAGAACTTCTTCATCAACGGGCGCTTTGTGCGCAGCAGAACGATGATGGTGGCGCTCGAGGAGGGCTACAAGGGTACGATCATGACGGGGGAATTCCCGGCGTGCGTGCTGCATCTGGAAATGCCCGCCTCGGCGGTGGACGTCAATGTGCATCCGACAAAGCTGGAGGTCCGCTTTATCAACGAGCGCCCGATTTTTGACGCGGTGTTCAACGCTGTTCGTTCCGCGGTCACACAGAACCGGGACACCAAAGCGTTGGAGCAGCTTTCGGCGCGCCGCCCCGTTTTCGATCCGCGAAGGGCGGAGGAACCGAAGCGCGCCGAACAGGTAGTGCTGACTGGAAGACCCGCACAGAGCGGACAGGTTTCGCAGAGCGAGCCGCCAAGGAGGACCTTCCTTTCCGACAGCGCGCCGGAATCTCACGGTCCGACGCGGGAGTTTTCGATTCCCAAAGCCATCGACCGGCTGCTGGATCTGCCCGTTACGCCGGAAAAAGAGCCGGAGGAGCCGAACCGCCCGGAAGAAAAGGTCGTCTCCGCTTCAATCGGGACGGATGCTCCTGATTTGCTGCCCGATCCGCAACCCGAACCGGCAACGCGGGAAACTTCTCCCATTGGGGAAAAACTTGGGCTCGCCGCGCACCGGATCATCGGAGAAGCGTTTGACACCTATATCATCGTGCAGTATGACGCGGATACGCTCATGTTCATCGACAAGCACGCGGCGCATGAGAGATTGTTGTATGAAAGGCTGAAGGCACAGGAGTCCGATGTGTTTGCACAGACGCTCCTTGAGCCCGTTACCGTGCTTTTGGAGAAGAACGAATACTCCGCCGTCCTCGCGAATCTGGATGCTTTTTCCAAATCCGGATTTGACGTGGAGGATTTCGGCGACGGGACGGTGCTGGTCCGCACCGCGCCGCTGCGGCTTGAAGGGCAGGAGGTCTCCGACGCGGTTTTGGAGATGGCGGGATACCTCGCGGATCACAAAACCGACCTCACGACCGAACACATGGACTGGCTCTTCCACAACATCGCCTGCCGCGCCGCGGTAAAGGGCGGGAATGCGTCCAAGCGGGAGGAACTGATCGCGCTCGCGGAGCATTTGGAGGAAAACCCGGAGATCCGGTACTGCCCGCACGGCAGACCGATCTATGTGATGCTGAAAAAGCGCACGCTGGAAAAGGAATTCGGGCGCGTCTGATGGAGAAGATCAAGGTATTTGCGGTGCTTGGACCGACCGCGGCGGGAAAGACCGCGCTCGCGGCGCGGCTTGCCCGCGCGATGCACGGAGAGGTCGTCTCCTGCGACTCGATGCAGATCTACCGTGGAATGGAGATCGGAACGGCGAAGCCTTCCGAGGAAGAAATGCTCGGCGTGCCGCATCATTTGATCGGCTGCGAGGAGCCCACGGAAACGTTCAGCGTGATGGATTACGTGACGCTGGCCCGTGCAAAAATAGTTGAGATCAGCGAGCGGGGAAACCGCGTTTTTCTTGCCGGAGGGACCGGACACTATGCGCGGGCGCTGCTGCGGGGAATGCCGTTTTCGGAACACGGCAGCAGCGAGGAGGTCCGCAGAACACTTTGGGAAACATTCGAGCGGGAGGGCATCGGTCCGCTCTATGAGGAACTCCGGCAGAGAGACCTGAGGGCGGCGGAAGCGATCCACCCGAACAACACGAAGCGGGTCCTGCGGGCGCTGGAATATTGCAGACTGACGGGAGAGCCGTTTTCCGCACAGGCGGAGCGTTCTCGGCTCGAAGAACCTCCCTACGATGCGAAGATCCTGATCCTTGGGTATCGGGACAGGGAAGTTTTATACCGCAGGATCGACCGGCGCGTCGACGAAATGGTAGAACGCGGGCTCGTACAAGAAGCGGAAACGTTCTGGACGTCGTTTTGCGGCGGGTCCGGGACGGCGGCGCAGGCCATCGGGTATAAAGAGCTGTTCCCTTATTTCTCCGGCAGTATTTCGCTGTCGGAGGCGGTGGATCGGATCAAGCTCTCGACGCGGCACTTTGCGAAACGGCAGCTCACCTGGTTTCGGCGCGAGCCGGAAGCCGAGTGGCTCTATGCGGATGATTTTGAAACGGAAAACGCGCTGACCGAAGCGGCCCTTCGGCTGGCAAAGGCGCACTTTGAGGGAGGGAGCTGCCCATGATGAATAATCCCTTGATCCGGCGGATCGGCGCCACGGCGGTGGCGATCCTGCTGCTCATCTATGTCGGGTATCAGGTCTACCGCTCCCAATATACCGGGCTTCGGACGGAACCCGCGATGTTTTCCACACTTTCCGATTCGATCTCCACAACGGGATACGTCCTGCGAAACGAACAGGTGATCCGTTCCAATCTTAAAGGTGTGCTGAATTACACCGTCGACGACGGGGAGAAGGTCGCGAAGAACGGCACCGTCGCCGAGATGTTTGCGACGGAGGAAGGCGCCGCAGCGAAAAACCGGATCGCGCGGATCGACGAAGAACTCAGCCAACTCGAGCAGCTCAGCAGTCCCGGGGATTTTTCCGCTTCCAACCCGCAGCTGCTCGGCACACAGATCAGCAAAAACATTGTCGGGCTTTTGGACGATCTGCGCGGCGGCTTGTTTTCCTCCCTCACGGACGACAAGACGAACCTGCAGCTTCTGCTCAGTCAGAAGCAGATCATCATCGGCGCGGAGAGCGGGGGAGACTTCGGCGAATACGTGGCTTCGCTCGAAGCGGAGCGCGACAGTTTGGAATCTCTGAACACGGTGCGCACCGGCGTGATCCGTTCCCCGGCGGGCGGATACTTCATCCACAGCGTGGACGGATTGGAATCGTCCTTGGACGAGGAGGAGATCCTCTCGCTTTCCGTTTCCGATGTGGAGTCCCTGCTGGCTCGGGAACCGGCGCCGGTCTCGGAGAATGTCATCGGGAAAGTCTCCCGGGATTTTAACTGGTACATCGCTTGTGTCCTCACGGAGGACGACTTGGTCCGCCTCGGGCAGATCCGCGACGTGACCGTCGAGATGCCGTTCGCCTCCGCGACGCAGATCCCCGCGACGATCATACAGATCAACGAAGACGCGGCGACGGGAAGCGCTTCCGCCATTCTCAGCTGCTCCTATATGGGCGCGGATCTTGCATCGGCGAGAAAAGAGCCGCTGCAGATCAATCTCTCCAGCTATTCCGGCGTGCTGGTCAACGAGCGCGCGATCCACTTTGCGGATTACACCGCGCACGAGACGGATGAGAACGGCAACGAGATCGAGACGGTTTATCACAATGTGCAGGGCGTGTATGTGCGGAGCGGCAGCCGAATTCGATTTGTCCAGGTATTTACCGACGCGACCATCAACGGATACGCCGTCTGCAAGGTGAGCCTCTCGGAAGACGAGCGGGCGGAGCTCGTCACGAGCCGGACGATCCAGCTCTATGACGAGGTCGTTGTGGAGGGAACGGACCTGCACGACGGAAAAATGTTGTGATATCTGAGGAATATTTACCCAAAATATGCCGTTTCGGCGTATTTTTGCAATTATTTTTCTCAAAAAATCGATTCTTTTATTGACATTCGTGCGAAAAAATTAGATAATGATAGATAGGGTTTTCTGTAAACAGAAAATTGAAGGCGGCTTCCGTGTCTTTTGGATCAGGCAACACGGAAGGCTCGCCGAGGGCAAGATCGGGTTTACGTATGTAAATCAGCTTGGAGGTTACTGAAATGGCTGGGAATCTTTTGGAAAAACTGCAGAGACTCTGGAATCCTCCGGATGACGAGTACGATGAGTATTACGAAGAAGATCCAGGTCCTGAATCGGAAGAAGCGCCCTATGAACCGGAAACACCGGCCGCATCGCGGCGCAGCGTGTCCTCGAACCGGGTCGTGAACTTCAACGCCAGAACCCAGGTCCGCATGGCGGCGTTCCGGCCGATGTCCTTTGGCGAAGATACCCGGACGATCGCCGAAGCGATCAATGAGAAGCAGACCGTCATTCTGAATCTCGAAAACACCGAGCGCGAAGAACTTCGGCGGATTCTCGACTTTCTGAGCGGCGTCGCCTATGCAAACCACGGCGGCATCAAGCGTGTTTCCACCGGGACGTACATCATCACGCCTGAAAACGTGAACCTGAGCGGCGAAGAAGTGGTGGATGAGCTCGAAAACGCCGTGTACTACTAAACGGTGGCGGACGAGCTGTTTGACGCCCGTATCCGGGACTGTCTGCGCCTCGGCGAAAAGCGGCCCGCATTTATGGGATTTCTGGACCTTGCGGAACGCGCCCGCGCGGAAGATCTTCTGCGCGCGCAGCCTGTTCCGAACTGCCGCTTTTTCGGGGGATTCCCGGAAGCGGAACGGACGGTCTTCGGGGTATTCCCGGAGTATCTGGACGCGGACGAGGAGCCTTTTCCAGTTTCCGCTTTGACGGTCACTTTCCGGAAGCAGGACATTCTTCGGCACGGAGACTTCCTCGGCGCTTTCCTCGCGGCGGGCGTAGTGCGCGCCTCGATCGGGGACATCCTCACCGAGGAGGGGCGTGCGGTCCTTTTCGCGCGCACGGAGATCCTGGATGCACTGCTGCCGATCCAGAAGGTGGGACGCGTCGGCGTGAAGGTGGAATCCGGTTTTTCCGATCCGCTGCCGCCCGCGCACAGGTTCCAGTCTTTGGGCGGCGTCATTGCGTCGCCGCGGCTGGACTGCTTCGTTTCCTTTTTCGCATCAGTCAGCCGGGAGAAGGCGTCCTCGATGGTCGCAGCGGGCTTGGTCTCCGTAAACCACCGGGAAACGTTTTCCGGTTCCCGTCCGCTCTCGGAGGGGGACGTGGTTTCCATCCGCCATGTGGGACGTTTTATTGTGGATACATTCGGTCATAAAACGAAAAAAGGCCGTTTGTCTATAGAATGCAGAAAATTCATTTAGGAGGGTTTATCATGTTGACAATTCAGGATATCAATGAGGTCAGCTTCCGAAAAGCCACCTTTTCCGGTTATAATTCGGACGACGTTGACCAGTTTATCGACGAAGTCCTGGAAACAGTCACAGAGCTGACACGCGAATTGGACCAAGCAAAAGCAAACGCTTCCTCCAATACCGGCGCGGCTCCCGCTCCGGCGCCCGCCCCCAGAAAAGTGCCGGTCAGTGACTCCGAACTCGCGAGAAAGAACGCGGAGCTTCAGGAAAAGATTGCGGTCCTCGCGGAGCAGGTGGAAAACTACCGCCAGGAAGAGGATTCGATCAAGGACGCGATCCTGAGCGCGAAGCGCCTCGGCAGCGCGTCGATCCGCGAAGCGAAGGCGAAGGCCAGCGCGACCATCACGGAGGCCAACGAGAAGGCGGAAGCCATCGTCTCCGACGCGCGCGCCAAATCGCAGGCGGTCGTCGATTCGTACAACACGCAGATCCGGCAGAAAGAGCAGGAGCTGGAAAGCCTCAAGCGTTCCGTCACGGAGTTCCGTTCGCAGCTCTATGAGATGTACCGGGATCATCTTGCCGTCATCGAAAAGATGCCGAATTATCCGGATTCGACCGTAAACCCTAAGTTTGTTCCGTCTCAGACCGCTCCGGCAGCCCCGGCTGCGGTTCAGGCTGCCGCGCCTGTTGATGAGGCGGAACCGGAAGAAGAAACGATCCCGATCCCTGCGGCCGCGCTTCAGGATGAGATCTCGGAAGAGGAACCGGAAGCCGCCCCGGAAGAGGAGGAGATCAAGATCGTCCCTCCTCCGCGTGAGCCGGAGCCGGTCTCGGAGAAGGACGCGTACATTCAGGAGCAGTTTAGCGGCGTAGGCATCAACCTGAACGCCTACGGCGATATTCCCGAGACGCTGCAGAAGGAAAAGCAGACGCAGTTCCGCTCCTTTGATTATGGGATCGAGGAAGACGGCAGACACGCGAAATTCAAGAGAAATAAATGAGAAGCAAACGAAAGGCAGGCAAACTTCCAGAATGGACTACAAGAGTACGCTGAATCTCCCGAAAACGGACTTCGCCATGCAGGCGGGGCTTCCGAAACGGGAGCCCGAGATGCTCAAACAATGGTACGAGGACAAGCTCTACGAGACGATCCTCGAAAAGAATGAGGGACGGCCGCTCTACGTGCTGCATGACGGACCTCCGTATGCGAACGGGGACATCCATCTCGGGACGGCGATGAACAAGACCCTGAAGGATATTATCGTCCGATATAAGAATATGTCCGGCTTTAAGTCGCCGTATGTCCCTGGATGGGATACGCACGGTCTCCCGACCGAGCTCAAGGCGCGCAAAGCCGCCGGCGTTTCGTCCTCCGGGGACACGATCTCCGACGTGGAACTGCGGAAGCTCTGCCGTGCGTTTGCGCTGGAATACCTCGATAAGCAGCGCGAGTCCTTCAAACGGCTCGGCGGCATCGCGGAGTGGGACAACCCCTATATCACGCTCCTGAAGGAGTTTGAGGCGAAGCAGATCGAGATCTTTGCGGAGATGGCGACAAAGGGATTCATCTATAAAGGCCTGAAGCCGGTCTACTGGTGCCCGTCGTGCGAGACGGCGCTGGCGGAAGCCGAGATCGAGTACGCCGAGGATCCCTGCGACTCCATCTATGTCAAGTTCCGCGTCACCGACGACAAGGGTCTGCTCACGGCGCAAGGAGCGGACCTCTCCAAGACCTACTTCGTGATCTGGACGACGACGACATGGACGCTCCCCGCGAACGTCGCGATCTGTGTCGGCCCGAGCTTTGAATACGCGCTGGTAAAGTGTGGCGACGAATATTACGTCATGGCTTCCGCCCTCGCGCCTGCCGCGATGGAAGCCGCCGGAAAGACGGAGTATGAGATCGTCGCCACGATGCAGGGCAGCGACCTCGAATATATGAAGACCGCGCATCCGTTCCTCGACCGGACCTCGCTCGTGATCGTCGGCGACCATGTCACGCTCGAGAGCGGCACGGGCTGCGTCCATACCGCGCCGGGACACGGCGTCGAAGACTACGACGTCTGCCACGCGCATTACCCGGAGATCCCCGTGGTCGTCCCGGTGGACAGCCAGGGCCGCATGACCGAGGAAGCGGGTCCGCTCTTTGCGGGCCTTTCCACGGAAGAGGCAAACGTGGCGATCGCAAAGCATCTCGAGGAAACCGGCGCGCTCTTTGCGCTGCAAAAGATCATCCACCAGTACCCGCACTGCTGGCGCTGCAAGCATCCGGTGCTGTTCCGCGCCACGGAGCAGTGGTTCGGTTCGATCGATACGATCAAAGACGAAGCGCTTGCCGCAATCCGCGACGTCAAATGGATCCCGGGATGGGGCGAAGATCGCATCTCCTCCATGGTGAAGGACCGCAGCGACTGGTGCATTTCGCGCCAGCGCCGATGGGGCGTGCCGATCCCGATCTTCTACTGCAAGGAATGCGGTGAGCCGCTGATCTCGAAGGAAGCGATGTACGCCGTCGCTGACCTGTTCCGCAGGGAAGGCTCTGACGTGTGGTACGAGAAGGACGCTTCCGAGATCCTGCCCGAGAAATTCCACTGCGAAAAGTGCGGCTGCCATGAGTTCACAAAGGAACGCGACATCATGGATGTCTGGTTCGATTCCGGCGTGACCCATGCGGCGGTATGCGACGAGCGCGAAGATCTCCACTGGCCTGCCGATCTCTACCTCGAGGGGCACGATCAGTACCGCGGATGGTTCCAGTCCTCGCTGCTCACGGCGGTGGCATGGCGCGGCACCGCGCCGTATAAGGCAGTCGTCACGCACGGCTGGACCGTTGACGGACAGGGTCTCAAGATGTCCAAATCCCTCGGGAACGGCATCGACCCGCAGGAGATCATCGATAAATACGGCGCGGATATCCTGCGCCTCTGGGTGGCATCGTCGGATTACCACGCCGACGTGCGCATTTCCCCGGAGATCCTAAAGCAGCTCTCTGACGCCTACCGCAAGATCCGCAATACCGCCCGGTATATGCTGGGCAACCTGAACGGCTTTGATCCGGACAAAGACGCACTCCCGGTCTCGGATATGCTCTCCATCGACCGCTGGGCGCTCAGCCGCTTGGACGCGCTGATCGCGAAGGCCATCGAGGGCTATGAGACCTTTGAATTTCATCAGGCGTTCCACGCCATCCACAACTTCTGCGTTGTGGATATGTCGAACTTCTATCTCGATGTCATCAAGGACCGGCTCTATGTGGAGAAAGCGGACAGCCGCGAGCGCCGCGCCGCGCAGACCGCGATGTTTATCATCCTCGACGCCATGACCCGTTTGCTCGCGCCGATCCTCGCGTTTACTTCCGATGAGATCTGGCAGAGTATGCCCCATACGGCGGGGGACGACGCAAGGCACGTCATGTACAACGATATGCCGAAGACCGTCGCGGAGCGCACCGGCGAGGCTTTTTCCGAGTCGTTCGTTGCAACATGGGACCGCATCCACGAGATCCGCGACGTGGTGAAAAAGGCGCTGGAGAACGCCCGCGCGGAGAAGCAGATCGGCGCTTCTCTCGAGGCGAGCGTGACGCTCTTCTGCGACGGGGAACTGCACGAGTTCCTGCACAGCGTAGAGGCGGAGCTCCCCACGGTGTTCATCGTCTCCGGCGTGAAGATCGCCGAAGGCACGGGCGGCACGCTGACCGACGAGGCACTCGGACTTTCCGTTCTGGTGGAAAAGGCGGAGGGCGAAAAGTGCGCGAGATGCTGGAGCTATTCCAACACCGTTGGCGAAGACCCGAACCACCCCGACCTCTGTGCGCGCTGCGCGCACGCGCTTTCCTGACCGAATAGAAATCCAGAAGGTGCAAGCCGGTACCGGCGGCTTGCACCTTTCCGTGCTTTTTGTAAGGAGTTCGCCTTGCCTTTTCTTCTGCTCTTTTTTTCCGCCGTCCTTGCGGCGGTGGATCAGTTCCTGAAAATGCTCGTGGTGACAAACATCAAGCCCGTCGGCTCGATGGAGATCATCCCGGGCCTGCTGAACCTTGTCTATCTGGAAAACACGGGGATCTCCTTCGGGCTGTTCCAGGGCGCGCCGTGGGTGTTTCAGATCCTCTCCACCGTGCTTGCGGTCGCCGTCATCGTGTTTGTCCTGCTCTATAAACACCCCAACCGCGTTTTCCTGCGCATCCTGCGAATCGCCGGGGTCCTTGTGATCGCCGGTGCGGTTGGAAACGTGATCGACCGCTTTGCATTTGGCCATGTGGTGGACTATATCTCCCTTTCTTTTTTCCCGTTCGTCTTCAACTTCGCGGACATCTGCGTGGTAGTCGGCGGCATCGTCGGCGCAGCCGCGATGCTGTATCTCTATCGCGTCGAGAAGCGGGAAGAGGAGGCTCGCCAAAACGAAAACGCCTCCGAAAAGGCAGAGGATCACGACCATGGAGCGGATTGAGATCATTGTGCAGGAGGACAATGTGCGCGCGGATCAGGCTGTCGCTTCGGCGCTCCCTTCGCTCTCCCGGGCAGCCGTGCAGAAACTGATGGAGGACGGGTGCGTGTTGGCCGGCGGCCGGGCCGTTCGGAAAAGCGAAAAGCTGTCCTTCGGCACAAAGGTCACGGTCGACCTCCCTGAGGCCGAGCCCATGGAGGCGAAGGCCGAGGCGATCCCACTGGATATTCTCTATGAGGACGGCGATCTGCTGGTCGTGAATAAGCCGAAAGGCATGGTCGTCCACCCTGCGGCGGGACATTCCTCCGGCACGCTTGTCAACGCGCTCCTGTACCATTGCGGAGATTCTCTCTCCGGCATCAACGGTGTCCTTCGTCCGGGGATCGTGCACAGGATCGACCGCGACACGAGCGGTCTTCTGGTCGTCGCGAAAAACGACGTTTCTCACCGCGCGCTCGCAGAACAGATCGCTGCGCACAGCTTTACGCGGGAATATAGCGCCGTGGTATACGGCAATCTGCGGGAGAGCGGCACGGTCGACGCCGCGATTGCGCGCCATCCGACGGAACGCAAGCGTATGGCGGTTTCCAGCTCTCCGCAGGCTCGGCGCGCAGTGACGCATTACACCCCGGTGGCTCAATTTGTGGGGTTCTGCCAGCTGAAACTCCGATTGGAGACCGGGCGCACGCATCAGATCCGCGTGCATATGGCGTATCTCGGACACCCCGTGGCGGGTGATCCCGTCTACGGGCCAAAAAAATGCATCGTTTCGCTCGGTGGGCAGTGCCTGCACGCAGGCAAGATCGGTTTCGTGCATCCGAGGACGGGGGAGTATCTGGAGTTTTCCGCGCCGCTTCCGGATTCATTTTCCGCGTTTCTTCGCACGCTTCGCCCGGAGGAAACCACATGAAGTCCCGGTCATTTGCGATCCTTCTGCTGTTCGTGGCAGCGTTAGCCGCCGTGATGTTTGCCGTCGCGCTCTCGGAACAGGAGATCGCGACATATACGGTCTCCGGGAATGCAGCGGGAGGCGATGAAAAACGCGGCACATCGGCTGCAGAAAAGAGGATTGATCTCAACACGGCGACCGAGGAAGATCTCACCGCCCTTCCGGGGATCGGCCCGGTTACTGCCGCAAGGATCGTGGCATACCGGGAAGAACACGGGAACTTTTACGACCCCGGCGAGCTGACCGAGGTGGAAGGCATCGGGGAGAAGACGCTGGAAACGCTGCTGCCGTATCTATTTTGCGAATAAACAAACAGGGACCGATCTGACGGACACACCGTCAGACCGATCCCTGTTTTTATCGTTCCATAATTTATTGCAGGATCACTTTATGGAAGACCTTTTTGCCCTTCTTCACGATGACCTGCCCTTTGGAAAAGTCCTCCGTCCCGACGGTCTTCATCGGGTCGGTCACCTTCACGTCGTCCAGGGAGATGCCGCCCTGCTGGATCAGACGGCGGCCCTCGCCTTTGGAGGGAACGAGCCCGCAGGCCAAGAGAAGATCGAGGATCGCGATCTTGCCGTCTGTGAGCGCCTCTGAGGCCAGTTCTGTCGTGGGCATATTGTTTGTGTCCGCACCGCCCCCAAAGAGCGCACGGGCGCCCTCACGGGCTTTCTCGGCCTCTTCTTCGCCGTGGACCATCTTGGTCAACTCAAACGCGAGGATCTCCTTGGCACGGTTGAGGTCGCTGCTTTCCCACGACTCCATCTTTTCGATCTCCTCGAGCGGGAGGAAGGTCAGCATCTTGAGGCATTTGACGACGTCCGCGTCGCCGACGTTCCGCCAGTACTGGAAGAAGTCGAAGGGGGAGGTCTTCTCCGGATCGAGCCAGACGGCATTTCCGGCGGTCTTGCCCATTTTGTGGCCCTGCGAATCGGTCAGCAGCGTGATCGTCATGGCGTTCGCGTCCTTGCCGAGCTTGCGGCGGATCAGCTCCGTGCCGCCGAGCATATTGCTCCACTGGTCGTCGCCGCCAAACTGCATATTGCATCCCATCGTTTTGTAGAGATGGTAAAAGTCGTACGACTGCATGATCATATAGTTGAATTCGAGGAAGGAGAGACCCTTCTCCATGCGCTGCCGGTAGCACTCCGCGCGGAGCATATTGTTGACCGAGAAGCACGCGCCGACCTCGCGCAGGAGCTCCACATAATTGAGATCCAGCAGCCAGTCCGCGTTGTTCACCATCGTAGCCTTGCCTTCGCCGAATTCAATGAACCGCTCCATCTGCCGCTTGAAGCACGCTGCGTTGTGGTCGATGTCCTCGCGCGTGAGCATCTTGCGCATATCGGTGCGCCCGGAGGGGTCGCCGATCATCGTCGTCCCGCCGCCGATCAGCGCGATCGGGCGGTTCCCGGCCATCTGCAGGCGCTTCATCAGCGTCAGCGCCATAAAATGTCCGGCGGTCAGGCTGTCCGCGGTGCAGTCAAAGCCGATGTAAAAAACAGCCTTTCCGTTGTTGACCGTCTCGCGGATCTCCTCCTCGTTCGTGACCTGCGCGATCAGGCCGCGCGCTTTCAGTTCTTCATAGATCTGCATGGTGTATTCTTCCTTTCCTGCGTTTTTGCCGCGTTCTGTTCTGCCGCGGGGCGTTCTCTTTCGCTGCCGGTATGCAAAGAGCGTCCCGGTTCCTGCGTGAAACAAAAAAGCCCTCTGCAAAATGCAGAGGGCGAAAGATTCCGCGGTACCACCTCAGTTTATCCCGAACTCACACCCGGGACCTCACGGGGTTCGTGTGCAAACCCCTGCGCCGTAACGCGCGCTCGCGGCTCTCCCTACTGAAAGTTCAGGAGAGCGGCTCGGGAATGTATTTCCACGCCGCTTCGCACCCGCTTCCACCGTCCGCGGGCTCTCTGTGCCGAAGAAAAACGTGTACTTCTTTCCGTCTTCGCCGTTGTTAAAGATTATATCCCGAAAAGCCGGAAATGTCAAGCATTTTCCCGGATTTTTTCGATCGCCGAAAGAACGGCTTCTCTTTTCTCCGCCGTGTCCGCCCATTCGGAAAAGCGCTTGAGCGTCAGGTTCTCCGGAAGACCGAGCAGGGAAAGCAGCTGTTTTCGCAGCGCCGCGCTGCCGGGATGTCCGGTGAGACCGAAGGAATAGAAGTCGGCTGTGGTAAATTGCGCCGCGCGGTCTTTCCGTTCCGTACAGCACCCAGCGTCCAGAAGTGCTTTCTCCAGCACCTCGGACGGCATTCCTTCCACGCCGAGCTTTCCCTCTTTGGACGGCGCGCTTTTTCGCCGCTCCTTTCCAGGAACGTCCGGGATGTACGCGTGGCGGACGCGCTCTTTCGGGAGAAACGACTCCAGATACGCCCGGATCTGGCGGCCCGCGTTGTCGCTGTCCGTCAGGATCACCACGCCGCGCTCCTCGGCGAGCCGTTTGAGATACGCGCGCTTCTCCGCGTCATGATAGATCGAGAATCCGTTCGTCTCGACGATCATGGCATCACAGACAGCGGCAAGCCTGCCGCGGTCGTAGCGGCCCTCGGTCACGATGACTTCCTGAATATGCAGCATAACGTCTCCTCAGGCGACACTGCCCCGGTGGGACAGAAGGAGCAGCTTTGCAAACAGTGTTTCCAGCGTGATCCGGTCCACGCTCTGTGCGGAGAGCTTCATGGTGAGATCTGCGTCGAGCAGCAAGTCAAGACACTCCCGAAGCGTCTCGAGAGAAAGGTCGCGCATATCATTCGCCGCGCTGCGCAGGCGGAAATCCCGGCCTTTATAGTCTCCGTATTCCATCGGCGCGGTGGTATTCCGTCCGCTTTCGACCGCCGCGCGCACGCGGTACATATCGATATAGGCGTTCGAGAGAACGGACAGAATAGAGATCGGCTTCTCTCCCTGCTGCAAAAGAAGATCGAGCAGGCCGTACGCTTTCTCGTAATTTCCCCGCACCAGAGCGTTCGAGAGCAGGAAAACCGTCGTCTCCAGGTTCTTCGTGACAATTTTGTCCACCTGCTCGTCCGTGATCTCTCCGCCTCCCACGAACGCGCAGAGCTTTTGCAGCTCGTTTTGCAGCGTGTTGAGGTCGTTCCCGGTATCCCGCACGATTTTTCCAGCGAGGCGGCGGCTGAGGGTGCATCCCATCTTTTCCGCCTGTCGGCAGAGATACTTTTCGAGGTCGCTGTCGCTGCGGCGGGAATAACAGACGGAAAACCCGTTCTTTTCGACGGATCTCAGAACGCCGCGCCATTTTGCGTTCTTTTTGGGGTCGAAGTCCAACGTCGGGTAGTAGAACACGAGCACCGTGGTCTCCGGTACGCTCTCCAAAAGCTCATCCATCTTCTTCAGCGCACCGCTGTCCAATGCTTCGACATCGAGGTCCCGGACCGTGACGCATTTTTGTTCCGCAAAGAAGGGCAGCGCGAGCGCCGCATCCGCGATCTGGTCCACCGTCGCGGTGTGGGGAAGTTCATTCTGATTGAATTCCGGAAAGGCCGTGATGTTCATTTTTTTGAGGAGCCGCTGAACCTCCCGTTTGATGAGGACTTTTTCCTCTCCGTAAAGGAAATACGTGCCCGCAAAGTCTTCCTTGGAAAACCTTTCCCGAAGCTGGGCTTCTGTGATTTCCGGCATGGCAAACTCCTTTCTCTTTCAGCCGATATAGGCCCGAACGCCGTTTTGCGAGAACCGCAGAAGCGTCCGTTCCGCACCGTCCGAAAAGAAATACGTTCCGTCGTGTTCAAGCGGCAGATCGGAGACGGACGCCTCTCCGATCAAAAGCGTATACGGCGCCGTCACGCCGCAATCCGCATCCTCCGTGATGAGAAGGTCGGGCGACGCGTGGATTCCCGTCAAAGCCTTTTCTCCCGCATACACGACCGTTCTCCCATAGGCATTTACAGTCACGACGCGTCCCTTTGCGGTCACCGAACAGGAAGCATCCGGGCTGAGCATTTGATCCGTACCGTAACGGTATCGCGGCGCATCCTCGCCCGCAAGCGGGAAATAGACCGCTTCGGGCAAGAGAAACGCATCAACGGGGAACGATTCCGCGACGTGTTCCGCACAGCGGATATCCGCTTCTTTCTCGTTGACAAGCAGAAAGCGGAGCCTCTCTACGCCGTTTTCGGAAAGCGCATCGGCGACCGTCGACCCGTTCCCGGTACACTGCAGGACAAAAGCGTCCCCGTCGTGCAGCAGAGCTGTGCAGGAGGCGTAAGGCGAATCGAGGAGAAGGACACGCGTCCCGCTCCGGTTGACTTCGGTGTTCAGCGCAGCAGAAAAAAGCACGAGTACGGCGGAGAGCAGGGTTGCGGTGAGGGAAAACCGTTTTCGCACGGCACACGCGCCGAAGAAAAAGAGCAGTACGATCAGCAGGGCCGCGGGCAGATACGCGCCGGCGAGCACGGGAGGCCGCGAAAACCGTGCGGCGACCCAATGCACGACCGCGTTCTGCGCCTTCGCGAGAACGGTGCTCACAAAGACAAATGGAGAGGCCGCCGGCGCAAGAAACGGGAGAAGCAGGAGAACGGCTGCGACGATTCCAAACCGGATGAGCCAGGCGGATATGTAGAGCGTGAGGAGCGAGGTGAGCAGCCCGGTGAAATGAACGGTCCCAAAAACGTAGAGTTGGACGGGCGCGGCGCCGAGGATCGCGCCAAGAGACGCACAGACAGGGGAGAGGGCGGCGGAAACAACCCGCTTCTTTTTTGTGTCTTTGAGCTTGGTGGTCACACGTTCCAAAAGATTCGGCGAGACGGTGACCACACCGAGCGTCGCCGAAAAGGAGAGCAGAAGCGAAATGTCCCCGACACAGAAGGGATTGAGAAGCGTCATCAGGAGAAGCGCCGCCGCGAGGGAGTTGACCGGGTCCGGCACGCGCCCGATCACGATGCCAAAGAGCAAAAGGATCTGCATGAAGCCGCTGCGCACGACCGACGGGCTCATCCCGGAGACCAGCATAAACAGGATCACAAACCCCAAAGACACGCCGGCCGCAGCCCTGCGGTTCATCCCAAACAGCCCGAGAGCGCTGAGTGCAAACTGCGCAAAGATCGCCATGTGCATTCCGGAGATCACAAGAATATGCGAACCGCCGGCGTTCCGGTAGTCCTCGTTCAGCGCGTCCGGAATATCGTCGCGCAGTCCCACGAGCATCGCGGTGAGCACAGAGCCTTCCGGGAGCGGGAACCGGTCGAGGATCTTGTCCCGCACCGTTTCGCGCACCGCTTCGAGATAATACCCGATGGGCCGTTTTTCCGCAGAAACGACCTCGACGGAGGCGTAATCGGAAATATAGGCGCCGAGCGTTTTCCCGTCCGCCAGCTGCGAGGTCCGGGTCGAAAGACCGAATCGGTCCTCGAATTCATAAAACCGGACCGTTGCACGGACTGTATCGCCGATCTCCACGGGCAGCGCGTCCCCGTGCGTCAGCCGGACGGTAAAATCCACATTCTGCCCGGTTTCCTCCAAGCGGCGCACCCTTGCCGTGTAGCGGGAATTTCCGTAGCTTTTCCCTTCCTTCCCGAGGATCTCCATCTCCGCACGGTACGTGTTCCCGGCGTAACGCTCCACGGGCAGGACACGGACCCGCACAGAGAGCGTATACACGAGAAACGCGGCAAAGAAGACAACCGCAAAGAGAAAGACGACCGGATATTTCCGCCGCACCCGCAGGAGAAGCAGCGCTGCGGCGACCAGAAAAGAGACTAGCGCCAAAACGGCAGCCGCTGTCACGCCGAGAAAAGAGGCGATCAGGAGCGCGCCGAAATAGCTGAAGCCGATGGGGATCAAAGGCCGCGCCATAGTCAAAGGTCCTTCCCGGTCAAAAGTTCCAGAATGTCTGCATAGGACGATCCCTCATATGTCACGGGAACGGAGAGTGGGTTGTCCTTCCGCTCCGGGTTGCACCAGATGGAAAGTATCCCTGCGTTCGCCGCGCCCTGCATATCTGCGGACAGCGAGTCTCCGACCACGATGCAGTTTTCCGGTTCCGCTCCGGGAATACCGGCGAGCACCGCGTCGAAAAAGCGCTTGTCCGGCTTCGCGTAACCGATCTCGTCGGAAATGAAAACGCCCTGTACAAAGTCCAAAATGCCGGACTGCGCAAAGCGTGTCTTTTGCGTTGACGCATTGCCGTTTGTCACGATGTAGATCGCAAAGCGCTTAGAAAGCGCCCGCAGGAGATCGAGCGCGCCGGGGTAGGGCGTGCCGCTTTTCCCGAGCGTGTCGAAGTAGACGCGGTTCATCTCGACGGGGTCGCGCGCGGGCAGCCCGGCCGCGCGGAAAAAGTCCTGAAAGCGCGTGTAAAGGGTCTGCTTATCGCAGAGTCCCTTTTCATAATTCGCCCACCAGCGGTTGTTGCACGATTCGTAGAGCGCGAGGACTTCGTCGGAAAAGGGCCGAACCACGTCAAAGCCCATCGCGCAGTATGCCGTTTGGATCGCGCGTCGCATGTCCGCGGGGAAGTCGAGCAGCGTATAATCCGCATCAAAGAGGAGAAAGCGAAGCGTGAGGATCACCGGACCTTTCCTTGAAAGAGTTGATACGCGCTGTAAAGCAGCGCCGCGTGCAGCAGGATAAAGAGAGGGAGCAGCAGCATAAACTTCGGCTTTGTGGTTTTATGCCGGATCAGCAGCATCGTGAGGAATTCCCCGAGCGCGCCGCCGAGAAACCCGAGGAGAAGCAGAGACCGCTCCGGCACGCGCCACGCTTTCCGTCCGGCATTCCTTTTGTCCGCGGCCGTATAGACTGCGGCAAGCAGGTTGATGGACCCAAGATAGACGAGAAGAAGCGGAATCACAGGATTCATATTTTCGCCTGCCTTCCCATAGGTTTGATCGGGACATCTTTATCTTACCGCAAAATGCTCCTGCGGTCAAGCCGTGCAAAAGATTAGGAGGCCGTTTTTATGTTCGTTCTTCGGAAAAAACATCTCGCCGCGGCGCTTTTTGCGCTGGTTCTCGCCGTTTTCTCCGCCATGTGGCTGCGCGGTTCGGGAACGCAGCCTGCGGTTCCGGTTTCAGCACCTCTCCCAACAGCTTCCCCGCGTCTAGCGGAGGAAACAGCAGCCGAGCCCACATACCCCGCCGCGGAGACGCTTTCTGAGGACACGAAGCTGGGAAAAGAGACACCGATCGTCGGGGTGTGGATTCCGTATATGTCGCTGATGACGCCGGAATGTACGGAAGAATCGTTCTGTGAAAACTTTGAGGAAATGCTGGACACTGCGGAACGGTTTTCCGTCAACGCTGTGTTTGTCCATGTGCGGCCGTTTGCGGACAGCCTGTACCCGTCCGATTATGAACCGTGGTCCCATATCCTGACAGGCGTACAGGGGCAGGACCCGGGATTCGATCCGCTCGCCTACATGGTGGACGCCACACACCGCCGCAAGATCCAGTTCCACGCGTGGATCAACCCGCTTAGGATCTCCACCGGCAAAACACCTGCGATCCTTTCCGAGGACAGTTTCTATCTGCGCAACCGGGAAGACCATCCCGCTTATTTCATCGAATTTGACAGCGGTGTATATTACAATCCGGCGAGCGCGGAGATCCGGGAACGGATCGCGGAGAGCGCGGCGGAGATCGCGGAGAAATACGAGGTGGACGGCATCCACTTTGACGATTATTTCTATCCCACCGACGATGAAGGCATCGACAGCGACCAATACGCGGCGTATGTGGAGAGCACAGTGGAACCTCTCCCGCTGCACGAGTGGCGCACGGCGAACATCAACGCGCTGATCACGACGGTCTACCACCAGATCAAACAGGCAAACGAATCTGTTGCCTTCGGGATCTCGCCGCAGGGGAATCTGCGGAACAACGAGAAAATCAACGCGGATGTGTTCACCTGGTGTACGCAGAGCGGCTATATAGACTACATCTGCCCGCAGCTCTATTACAGTCTGGAGAACCCTGCTCTGCCGTTCGGGACCGCGCTGGAGGAATGGAACGCCATCCCCAGACTGGACAGCGTGAAGCTGCTTATCGGCCTTGCCGTGTACAAAGCGGGCACGGACGCCGACGAAGGGACGTGGCTCGATTCCGAGGACATCCTGATGCAGCAGATCGGGAGCGCCGAGGACTGCGGCGCGGACGGCATCCTGTTTTACGCGATCGACCACCTGCGGTTTGGGGAGGCGGAGGCGGAGCTTGCGAACGCGCAGGCCGCAGCAGAGGCGTTTCTCGACGGATCGAGTGATGCTCCGGAACAAACATGAAGGGTTTCCGCGCTTCGGAAAAATTTGTCCAAAACGCAGAATTCCTGCAGGAACGCGCTCCACAACTTGCAATTCTGCCCGGTTCATGCTATAATGAACGGTAAAAATAAGGATCTATCTGCCGTTTTTTGACGGCAGCAGTGAAAAAAGGAGGGTCCGGATTGTCCAACGATTTTAATGAGATCGCCGCCCGTCTTCGGGAACTGCGCGAAGTCAGCGATTGCACGGTGGAACAGCTCGCAGAGGAACTGTCCATCGATCCGGAGGTATACAGCAGCTATGAAAAGACCGGTAAAGATATCCCCATCAGCGTGATCTTCCAGGTCGCGAACAAGTTCGGCGTGGATTTTACGGAGATCGTCACCGGTGTTCCGGCGAAGCTCGACAGCTACCACATCGTCCGCAGAGGCAAGGGAAAGGTCGTCAACCGGAACCCGGAATACCACTTTGAGGACCTTGCGTACCGCTATTATGGCAAGATCATGCAGCCGCTGCTCGTTACACTGGAACCCACGGACGCGCCTGCCGGCCTCATCACGCACAGCGGGCAGGAGTTCAATCTCGTGCTGGAAGGGACCGTCATCGTCAATTACGACGGCGAGGAATTCGTCCTGAACGCGGGCGATTCGATCTACTTTAACCCGACGAAGCCGCACGGACAAAAGTGCGGCGGCGCGGAGAAGGCCAGATTCCTCACCGTGATCGCGGAATGACCGTCAAAAAAAGGGATAAGAAAGAAAATACGATAGGGTGTTCAGATATGCTTTTGGATCGTTTCCTTCCCCGTATCGAGTTTGACTCCTACGAGGATTTTAAAAAGAACTTCAAGATCAATGTGCCGGAAAATTTCAACTTCGGCTTTGACGTCGTGGACGCTTGGGCCGAGAGCGAGCCGGAGAAAAAAGCGCTCGTCTGGTGCGACGATCACGGCGGCGAGAAGACGTTCACCTTCACGGAGATCAAGCGCCTCTCCAACAAAACCGCAAACTTTCTGCGCAGTGTCGGCGTGAAAAAGGGGACCGTCGTCATGCTGATCCTCCGCAGGCGGTGGGAATACTGGGTCTGCGCGACGGCGCTGCATAAGCTCGGCGCCGTGCTGATCCCGGGCTCACTGCAGCTGACGAAGAAAGACATCGTCTACCGCGGCAACTCCGCCGGCGTGCAGACCGTGATCTGCGTCAACGACAGCTTCGTCATCTCGCAGGTAGAAGCCGCGGAGGGTGAGGTTCCGACGCTGCAGAACAAGGTGCTCGTGCAGGACCACAGGGAAGGCTGGCTCAATTTCGGCGACGCCATCGAAGGGCAGTCCGAGATCTTTGAACGGCCCGAGGGCATTGAAGCGACCCGCTGGGACGATATCATGCTCGTCTATTTCACCTCCGGCACGACGGGAATGCCGAAGATGGTCCAGCATAACTTCGCGTACCCGCTCGGCCATATCATCACGGCGAAATACTGGCAGTGCGTCGAGGAAAACAAGCTCCATATGAGCGTCTCCGACTCCGGCTGGGCGAAGTTCGGCTGGGGCAAGATCTACGGCCAGTGGATCTGCGGCGCGGTGATCTTCGCGTACGACATGGACAAGTTCATCCCGTTGAAGCTGCTGGAAAAGATCACGCAGTATAAAGTGACGACCTTCTGCGCGCCGCCGACAATGTTCCGCTTTATGCTGCAGGAGGACGTGACGACATTCGATCTCTCCTGCATCCATCACTGCTGCATCGCGGGAGAGCCCTTGAACCCGGAGGTCTTCAAAAAGTGGTATGAGCTGACCGGGCTGGAACTCTGCGAGGGTTTCGGCCAGTCCGAAGGGCCGGTGCTCATCGCGAACTTCCCGTGGTTCCGGCCGATCCCCGGCTCCACCGGGAAGCCATCACCGCTCTATGACATTCAGCTCGTCGACAGCGAGGGGAATGTCTGCGAGGACGGCGAGGAAGGCACGATCGCCGTCATGGACGTGAAGCACAATCCCCCAACCGGGCTTTTCACCGGCTATTTCAAAAATCCGGAGATGACAGAGGAGAAGCTCGGCGGGAAATATTACGATACCGGCGACGTGGCGTGGCGCGACAGCCATGGGTATTTCTGGTTCGTCGGGCGCAACGACGACGTGATCAAGTGTTCCGGTTACCGCATCGGGCCGTTCGAGGTCGAATCTGCGATGCTGGAGCACCCTGCGGTCGTCGAGTGCGCGATCACCGGCGCGCCGGACCCGATCCGCGGGCAAGTCGTCAAGGCGACCGTGGTCCTCGCGGCGGGCTACGAAGGCACGCCGGAGCTGACCAAAGAGCTCCAAAACCACGTAAAACGCGTCACAGCGCCGTACAAATACCCGCGCGTCATCGAGTATGTGAAGGAACTGCCCAAGACGCTCGGCGGCAAGATCAAGCGCGCGCAGATCCGTGCGGCGGACGCCAATCATTGAGGCGCTTTTCGGCGTTCGTTCGCAAGCGGAACAAAATCAGGAAGCGAAAAGAGCGATGCAGCAAACGCACCGCTCTTTTTTTTGATCTATTCGGGAAGCAAAACGCCGAAGCAGCGCTCCGGTTCCGCGCGCGCGATGCGCACAGAGCGGATCGCCCCCGCAAGCGCCTCCGTGCTTTCGACGTACACCGGCGTGTAGTTCGCGGTATATCCGGAGTAAACGCCGGGGGAGATCTCTTCCTCAAAGAGGACCTTCTCATCGAGGCCGACCTGCAAAGCAAAAAAAGCGCGCTGACTTTCCGCCGAGATCTCGATCATCTTTCGGCTGCGGCGTTCCTTTTCGGAATTGGGCACTTGCTCCGGCATACTGTACGCCCTCGTGCCCGGGCGGCGGGAATACGCGAAAACGTGCGTCCGCGCGAAACCGATCTCCTGCGCAAACTGCAGGGATTCCATAAATTCCGCCTCTGTTTCGCCTGCGAAGCCGACCATGATGTCGGTCGTGATCGCGGCGTTCGGGAACGCCACGCGGAGGTTTTCCACAATCTCCCGATATTCCTCCGCCGTGTAATGGCGGTTCATGCGGCGCAGCGTCGCGTCGCAGCCGCTTTGCAGGGAGAGATGAAACTGCGGGCAGAGCTTATCCTCAGCCGCCATGCGGCGGATCACGTCCGGAGAGAGCGCTTCCGGTTCCAAAGAGCCGAGCCGCACGCGCTCGATCCCCGGCACATCGCAGGCCGCTTCGACGGCGTCGCAGAGATGGAGATCGAATTCCGTACCGTAGGCGGAGAGGTTGATCCCGGTCAAAACGACCTCTTTGTATCCGTTTTCGGCGAGCCGCTCCACCTCGCGGCGAATATCCTCGAGCGGCTTCGAGCGCACGCGCCCGCGTGCATAGGGGATGATGCAGTAGGCGCAGAAGCGGTTGCAGCCGTCTTCGATTTTCAGAAAGGCGCGCGTGTGTCCGGAAAACGACGCGACCGAAAGCGGCTCGAAGACCTCCCCGTCTTCGTGCGGCGCGATGTCCACAACGCGCTCGCGCGTCTCGAGAAAACGGAGCAGATCGGGAAGAAGATGCGCGCGGTTCACCGTGCCGAGCAGGATGTCGGCCTCCTGCAGCGCCTCGGATTCCGAAGGGAACGCCTGCACCATGCAGCCTGTCAGCACGGCCACCGCGCCGGGATTGTCCTTTTTTGCCCTGCGCAGGACCTGCCGGACCTTGCGGTCGCTCTCCGCCGTCACAGTGCAGGAGTTCACGACGACCACATCCGCCGATTCGCCGCGCGAGGCTTCGGTAAACCCGTGCTCCAAAAGCGCGGAGAGCATCGCCTCGGACTCATACTGATTGACCTTGCAGCCCAATGTGAAAAACTTTACGTTCATTCGCGGTCGTTCTCCTCCAGCCAGATGTTCAGCGTCTCCCATTCCTCCATTTGTCCGTCCAGTTCTTCGCGAACCGCGGCGATCTGCGCCGTGAGCTCCATGGTCCTTTCGTAGTCGCTCGCTGTGTCCGGGTCAGAGAGCAGAGCGTTGAGGCGTTCCAGCTCCAGCTCCGCGGCCTCTACCGCCTGTTCACAGCGGCGCAGCGCCGCGCGCTGCCGCCGGATCTCCGCTGCGTTTTCTTTTTTCTGACGATAGGCGTTTTTTGCCTCTTCCTTTGGCGTAGGCTCTTCCTCAGCCTTGCGGCGCTCCGCTTCCTTTTCTCTCGCCTCGAGATATTCGTCGTAGTTGCCGCGGTAAAGCGCCGCGCCGTCCGGAGAGAGCACGTAGATCTTCGTCGCGAGCTTGTTGATCAGATATCGGTCGTGCGAGACGACGAGCAGCGTGCCGTCGTAGCCGAGCAGCGCGTCCTCGAGCGCCTCGAGCGAGGAGATGTCCAGATGATTCGTCGGTTCGTCGAGGATCAGGAAATTTGCTTTTGAAAGCATCAGCTTCAAGAGCAGGACACGCGCGCGTTCGCCGCCGCTCAGACCGCTGATCGGCTTGAAAACCTCTTCGCCGCGGAACAGGAAAACGGCAAGCGCGCTGCGCACCTCCGTCTGCGTCATGGTGGGGTGGAGGTCCCAGATCTCGTTGATCACCGTTTTCGTGTCGTCCAGATTCCCCTGCGCCTGGTCGTAATATCCGACGTCGATCCCGACGCCGTAATCGAACGTGCCGGCCGTCGGCGCATAGATTCCGAGCAGGATCTTGAGCAGAGAGGTCTTTCCGCAGCCGTTCGGCCCGATGAGAAAGACTTTCTCGCCGCGCTTGATCTCCAGATCCACATTTCGGAACAGGGTGGGCCCGCCGAACGAGATCCCGAGCCCTTCCGCCCAGAGCACGTCGTTCCCGCCGCGCTGGCTCGCCCGGAAACGGAAGCGGATGGGATCCGGCTCCTCTTCCGGTTTGTCCAGCGTCGCCGCCAGCCGCTCGATCTGCTTCTGCTTGCTTGCGATCGTGACGTAGTTCCGCTCCTGATTGAAGCGTCGCTGCTGCTCGATGATCCCCTCGATGCGCTTGATCTCCCGCTTCGTGTTCTCATACACGCGTTCCCGGGAGAGACGGTCTTCCTCCTTGAGCTTGCGCGACCGCGAGTAGCCGCCCTTGTAGTCCGAAAGCCGCGTCCCTTCGATCTCAAACGTCCGCGCTGTCACCGCGTCCAGAAAATAGCGGTCGTGGGAGATGACGATATACGCCCCGCTGTAATTCTTCAAAAAATCCTCCAGCCACTCCACAGACGAAATATCGAGATGGTTGGTCGGTTCGTCGAGGAGCAGAAGGTTCGCGTCGCTGAGCAGCATCTTCGCGAGCTGCAGCTTGGCTTTCTGACCGCCGCTGAGCACGCCGATGGGCATCTCGATCTGTGCTTCGGTGAAGCCAAGGCCGAGCAGTGTCGACCTTGCGCGGCTTCGGCAGGTCAGACCTCCTTCCGCGATAAAACGGTCGTTCAGTTCGCTCTGCCGGAGGATGAGCGCGTTGAGATCGTTCGGCGACGATGCAATCTCCTCCGTGAGACGCTCGATCTCGCGCTCAGTCTCGAGGAGAGACGCGAAGACCGTCATGACCTCGTCAAACGCTTTCTTTTCAAGGTCGCGGCAGACGTGCTGCTCCATATAGCCGACCCGTGTCTCCCTGGCACAGGAGAACCCGCCGCGATCCGGTATGTATTCGCCGTTCAGGAGTTTGAAAAGGGTCGTCTTGCCGGAGCCGTTGACGCCGACAAGCCCAATATGTTCTCCTTTTTGGATCTCGAAAGAGACATCCTCGAGGATCACATCCTCGCCGAAAGATTTTGTAAGGTTAAAAGCCGTTAGGACTGCCATGGTACTCTCCCTGTAAAATCACTGATCCTCTCTATTATATCTGATTTTTCTCCGTAAATCAACGGTTTCCGCATGAGGAAACGCAAATCCGAAAAAACGCCGGGAAAGGAAAAGCTGCGCCACCTCCTCCGCAGGAGAGAGCCGCAGAAAACCCGCGCGCGTAATTTCGATGTTTTACTTGATTTTTTTCCCGTCTTGTAGTATGATAATCATATCAGCTTCGCCGGTTCGGCGGCTTTTGACGAAATGCTATTGGATTTTGGAGGTTTCGTGTAATGAAGTGCCCATATTGCGGTTTTACGGACAGTAAAGTCATCGACTCTCGCCCCACCGACGAGGGGGAGCGCATTCGCCGCCGCCGCGAATGCCTGCGCTGCGCCAAGCGCTTCACCACGTACGAAGTGGTGGAATCCGTTCCGATCGTCGTCGTGAAGAAAGACAAATCCAGAGAGACCTTTGATCGGAACAAGCTGATGAACGGTCTGCTGCGCGCCTGTGAAAAGCGCCCGGTCTCCATGGAGACGCTCGAGAACATCGTGGACGAGATCGAGGGTCTGCTCCAGAATTCTCTGGACCGCGAAGTCCCCTCCAATATGATCGGCACCTACGCCATGGAGCGGCTCAAGGCCGTCGACGAGGTGGCGTACGTGCGCTTTGCCTCGGTGTACCGCCAGTTCAAGGACATCAATTCCTTCATGGAAGAGCTCTATAAGATCATCAACGCGAAGTCCTGATCAGAAGATATTTTCCAGGGTGACGCGCTCTGTACGCTCAATGTGCTCCGTCATCGTGATCACGCGTTTGCACTCCGCGCTGGCGAGCATATGCTCGCCTTTCCGGATATAGTGGGAGAGGACGGGGAATGCGCTTTCGAGCGCGTCGAGATGATCGTGCTGGAGCACAGTGCAAAGCCGGTCGTGGATACCATTCCACTCCACCTGAAAGCGCTCGCTGGTCTGGAGCGCCGTTTCGTCGTTTCCCGCTTCGATGGCGCTGTCGATCTCCCGCATGGAGAGGATAATGCGGTCGGTCTCCTGCACCGTCATCGCGCTGGAAAAGACGCAGAGCGAGAGCGAGAGAACGGAGAGGAATGCGGCGATCATCACTCGTTTCATTTCTGTTTTCCTTTCTTTAGGGAGCTGTCGCGCCGGATCAGCGTATAGGCTCCCGTACTGTTTGCCGTTAAGATGAAGACCTCGCGCAGCGGGGTCTTTTCCTTTCCAAGGACGCGCTTCACACGCGATTTGCTCCAGCGCGCAAGCTCCATAGACGCTTCGGAGTAACGTCCGTCGCTGACGAGGACGACCTCGAGCTCGTTTTCCTTTGCCCGGATCCCGGCGTCCTTCGGTCGAAGGCTGTCCGCCTCCGCGTGCCGAACGACGCTGAGCGCGCCGTTCGTCTCTACGATTGCGTATTTGACGTCGGAAAGGGAAAACACGTCCTTTTGACGAAGCTGCTCAAAGAGATCCTCAATGCTCATGCGCAGCTCCCGCATATTCTCCTGCAAGATTTTTCCGTCCGCGATGAGAACGACCGGTTTGCCGCAGATGATCCTGCGGATCCGGCCGTTTTTCAACATGAAAAACGAAAGAAAAACTTCCAGCGAGATCAAAACAAAGATGGGGATCAAACCACTCAGGAGCGGCTGTCCCGTATCCTGCATCGGGATGACCGCCAGGTCGGAGATCAGCAGCGTCACGACGAGTTCGCTGGTCTGCAGCTGGCTGATCTGCCGCTTTCCCATGACGCGCACCGCCGCGATGATCGTGGCGTAGAGGATCACCGTGCGGATGAGGGAGATAAACAAGCCACCACGTTCCTTTCCGTTTCATCCCGCCTAGTATATGTCTGCCCGTGCATAAAATACGGCCGGAAAGCAAATTCTAGGGACGGGATCACAAAACCGAAAAAGATAGAACGGAAGGGACCGAAGGATGGAAGGGATCTCCCCGCGCTTGAACGAAAACAGGGAATACATCTGCGGCCAGTTTAAAAACGCGGTCGATTTCATGAAGCGCGACCTGCGTCTCGGCGCGCACGAAGCCGTACTTTTTGGGATCGACGGACTGATCAACAAACAGCTCGTGACGATCTGTGTACTGAGCCCGCTTTTGAGGGAGGAGATCCGGGAACAGGACAGCGAGAGCGCGATGGCAAAGATCCAGGACAGCGTCCTCGGCGCGGTCGATCAGGCGATTCTGCACACGATGCGGGATGTGATTGACCGCATGATGAACGGGTTCGCCGTCCTGTTTCTGGACGGCTGCGCCTATGCGCTTGCGTTCGGAACACAGGGATTTGAAAAGCGCGGCGTCAGCGAACCGGAGAGCGAAGTGATGCAGCGCGGTTCCCGGGAGGGATTTGTCGAGACCTTTATGACAAACGTCTCTCTGGTGCGCCGACGTCTCCGGACAACAGCGCTGAAATTTGAAAAAGTGACGCTCGGCGAAGAAAGCCGCACGCCCGCAGCGGTCTGCTACCTCGAAGGCACGGCGGACCCGGAGATCCTCGAGGAGTTGAAGAAGCGGCTCGCCCGCTGCAATCTCCAAAACCTGCTCGCGGCGGGGTATCTGACCGGTTATCTCGAGCGTCCCGCCGTCTTTGACAGCGTCGGCGTCACGGAACGGCCGGACACGCTCTGCGGGAAACTCCACGAAGGGCGGATCGGCATCCTGATCGACGGCACGCCCACGGCGCTCTACGTGCCGTATCTCTTTGTGGAAAACTTCCAGACCATCGACGACTACGCCAACCGGCCGTTTTATGCGGCCTTGATCCGGTGGCTGAAATACGCCGCTTTCTTCCTCGCGATCTTTTTGCCCGGTCTCTATGTGGGCGTCGCGGCGCACAATCCCGAGCTTTTGCCGCACACCTTGCTCCTGAAAGTGGCCTATGCCGAAATGCAGACGCCCTTCCCGGTCGTCGTGGAGGCCATTCTACTCTACTTTATGTATGAGCTGATGCGCGAGGCCGGGCTGCGTGTCCCTAAACCGCTTTCGAGCTCTGTCAGCATCGTCGGCGGTCTGGTCATCGGGGAGACCGCCGTCTCCGCGGGACTCGTCAGCGCGCCGTCTCTCGTCGTGATCGCCATGACGGTCACTACGGGGTACGTGGTGCCGAAGTTGTACGAGCAGATGGCCGTTCTTCGCTTGGTCTTCATCGCGGTCGGCGGGATCTGGGGCGTTTGGGGCGTCCTCATGGGGCTCACGTTCCTGCTGTTCTCTATCTGCGGGAAATCCAGCTTCCGTGTTCCGTTTTTCGCCCCGGTCGCGCCGTTCCGCCTTTTCGGTATGCGCGATGTCGCGGTCCGGGTCGGCTGGAAGCGCCTCGCGCGGAGAAACGATCCGGTGCAGACGATGCCCGGCGCAGGGAAGGAGGAGAAGCGGTTTTGAAGGCAAAGACAAAGATCAGCGCGCTCCAGCTCTATATGATGCTCTTTCTCTCCCGGGCGATCGCGGGCGTCACGCTGAACGCGGGCTCCGTGGGCGGGGAGAACTTTCTGGAAAACATCTTTTCCTCTCTTCTGCACTGTGCCGTGCTCTGTGTGTTTGCGCTGCCGCTGTTCTCTCTCAACAGGACGCATCCCGATCTCTCTCTTCCCGCCGTCGCAGAACTTCGCATGGGTGCCGCCGGTACGGTGATCTCCGCGTTGTACGCCGTCTTTTTTCTCGTCTCGAACGCCTTTGCGCTCTCCCTGTTCATCACGCTGCTCTTCAATACCATGGACCCCATTGCGAGCCGTTTTTCCGTCGCGCTGGCCCTCCTCGCAATCGCGGTTTACGGCGCGGTCAAGGGGATCGAGACCGTCTCCCGGGCGGCAATCTGCGTGACCGCTCTATTCCTGCTCGGGCTCACCGTGATCTGTATCGCCCTGCTTCCAAACGTCAGGCCGGAATACACGAAGCCGGTCTTCCAAAACGGAACAGAACAGTTCTGGAGAGGCGCGATCGTCTTTGCCGCACGCTCGTCTTCACTTGCGGAATTCGCCGTCCTGATGCCGTTCGCGGCCGAAAACACGAAGGGCAAGTTCGCGCTCTGGAACATCAGCATCCCCGTGTTTCTGGGAATCCTGCTGTTTTTCACGGTTTCCTGTCTTGGGGAATACGCGTACCTCCAGATCTTCCCAATCTACACGCTTTCTTCCATCGCGGAGATCGCCGGGGTTCAGCGGCTGGACGCGCTCTTCATCGGGTTGTGCCTGATGGCGCTCGTCGTCCGTCTGGCGGTGGGGTTCTTCGCAATCTCCGAGAGCTGCGCCCGCTTTGTGAGAAAGACAGAGAGCCGCGCGCTTCTTCTCGGCGGCGCGGCTCTCCTCACCCTGATGCTTTCTCTTTGGGTCACCGCGGATTACGAGCGTTTCCGTGAGATCTTTCGCGCGGAATTTCTGCTCATTCTCACTGCGGTCTTCGGCGCGGTGCTCCCGTGCTTTCTCTGGATCGTCGACCGCGCAGGAAGGGGAGGCGGGCTCCGATGAAACGGCTTTTTCTTCTCTTTTTCACCGTCGCGTGCGTTCTTTCCCTTTCCGCCTGTGCGCCGGAACTCTATGAACGGCTGCTCATCAGCGCGATCGGCGTAGACCGGACGGAAACCGGTCTACGCCGCGTCACGGTCCTCGCCGCTCCCGAGGAGGAGGGCCGTGACGAACTCTGCCTTTCCGGCGAAGGGGAGAGCGTACCTGCTGCGATGGAGCAGATCGCGCTTCGCACCGGCAAAGCACCGCTCTATTCCCACAATGCGCTCCTCGTTTTGGGGCGTGCGTGCGCGGAAGAAGGGATCCGCGAAGACCTCGATTTCTTTATCCGCCACTATGAATCGCGTCCCACAGTGGATGTTTTTCTCGCGCAAAACACGTCGGAAGAGATCCTGACGCCGGAGGAAGGGGAGGCGCGCGTCCCCGCAGAGAGGATCTCGGAGCTCGCAAAAAGCGCGGAACGTACCGGACTCTCGGTCTCCGCGACGGTACTCAGCATCGTTCACGGTACCGACGGCGAGGGATTCGGAGCAGCCCTTCCGGTCATCGAAAAGGAGGACGGCGCCGTGCGGATCCGGGGAACAGCGTTGCTCGACGACTGGAAACTCCGCTGCGTGCTCACCGAGGAGGAGACGCGCGGTCTCCTCGCACTGTGCGGGAAACTGCAAGCCGGGGAAACGGTGGTCGAAGATGAATCGGGAAAGACCACTGTCAACCTGCGCCAAACGATCCCGGAGATCCATTTTATCGGCACGACAGATGATCTCCGTTTTTCGGTCTCTCTCGAGGTCACCGGGGAGATCAGCGCGGCGGACCGCCCGGACGTCCGCGCGGCGGCATTTGCGCGCACGGAAAAGCTGCTCTCCGAGCGGGTCCTGCAGCACATCTCGCTTTATCTCGAAAAGGCGCTCTATCAAAACGGCGCGGATGCCGCGGGCTTTGGCAGCGTGATCTTTCGGGAAGCGCCGAAGGTCTGGGAAGCCGTCTCCGCCGATTGGCCGGAGCCTTTGCGAAATGCGGCGTTCCAGATCGAGGTGCAAAGCGTGATCGACCGTGTCGAGGAGGAAGAGCTCTTTCTCCTAGACTGAGATCCGGATGTGATACCGCAGCATCCAGACGTTGACCTGCAGTAGATAAGCCAGCATCTGCGGGCCGGCCATCAGCTGGCCGAACCACGGTCTGCCGTAGTCGAACGTCTCATTCAAAAGCCCCGCCACAGTCTTCTCCGCGAGCAGACGGTGGATCGGCTGAGACGGGTCCCGCAGGACGGTCGCGAGCCGTGTTTTCAGGAGCTGTTCGTACGCGGGATTGTGCGTTTTCGGGTATGGGGACTTCTTTCGGAAAAGAACGTCGTCCGGCAGGAGTCCCCTGCAGGCGTCCCGCAGCAGGCCCTTCACCACGCCGTTCGGCGTCCGCACGGATCTCGGCGTATTGAACACGTACTGGACCAGCCGATGGTCCGCATAGGGCACGCGCACTTCCAGACCGCTGTACATACTGCAGCGGTCTTTTCTTTCGAGCAGCGTCGCCATGAACCAATACAGATTCATAAAGGACAGGATCCGAAACTCCCGCGCTTCGCCGTCCTCTCCGGGCAAAACCGGCACCGCGTCCACGGTCTTTTGCCAGCGCTGCGCCACATACGATTCGAGACCGATCGCCTCCCTGAGTTCCGGGTCCAGGATCTCCGTTCGGTTTGAAAGATCCGGGGACCAGGGAAAAGTTCGCTCCGGCAGCGGCCGATGAAACCACGGATAGCCGCCGAAGACCTCGTCGGCGCATTCCCCGCAGACCGCGACGGAATGGCGCTTTTTGACCTCCCGGCAGAAGTAGATCAGGGAAGAATCGATGTCCGCCATCCCGGGCAGATCCTTCGCGATGACCGCGTCGGTGAGCAGATCGGCGAGGAGGTCGTTCTCGCAGACGAGCTTGGTATGGTCCGTTCCAAGGAGCGCGCTGACCCGCTCCGCCCATGGCTCGTCGCGGTCCGGCTGATAGCTGTTCGCGGTAAAATACCGGTCGTTTCCCCGGTATTCAAAGGAATATGTGTCCAGGTGCTGTCCGTGTTCGCGCCGCTTTTTGACGGCGAGCGCCGTAATGACGCTGGAATCAAGTCCGCCGGAAAGGAACGTGCAGAGCGGGACGTCGGAGACGAGCTGCCGCTCCACGATGTCCTCGAGAAGATCGCGGACCGTCCGCACAGCGGCCCCGTAACTGTCCGAAAAGGGGAGAGCCTTCAGAGAGAAGTACGGATTTTCCCGAAATCCGTTCGCATCGAAAAGCACATAGTGGCCGGGAAGGACTTCCCGTATTCCTTCAAACACACCGCATCCCGGCGTTCTCGCCGGCCCCACGCCGAAGATCTCACAGAGCCCCGTTTTCCCGAGCACCGGCTCGATGCCGGGATATTCAAACAAGCCTTTGATCTCCGACGCAAAAATCAAGCGGCCGCCGCGCTGTGCGTAGAATAATGGCTTCACGCCGAACCGGTCTCGGCACATATAAAGTCTTTTCTCCTTCGGGTCGTCGACCGCAAAGGCAAAGATGCCGTTCAGCTTTTCCGTGCAACGTTCTCCAAACTGAATGTAACTTTTGAGCACGACCTCCGTGTCGCAGTTGGTCTCGAACCGAAACCCATACTGGGAAAGCTCCTCCCGCAGCTCCGGGGCGTTGTAGACCTCGCCGTTATAGGAAATGGTGTAAGTGATCCCATCGTGTACACAGCGCATGGGCTGCGCCCCGTTTTCGGGGTCCATGACCGCGAGGCGCGCGTGCGCGAGCGCGCACTGCCCAGAGACCAGCGCGCCACGATCGTCCGGTCCGCGGTGCGCCACACGTCCCGCCATCCGGCGCACGAGGGAGAGCCAAAGAGTTTTCTCTCCCTCCAGGCTCTTTTCCGAATCAAAAAAGCCCGCAAAGCCGCACATTCCGCATCATCCTTCCAGATTTCAGATAATGCATCGTATGCGGCCCGCAGGCCGAATGTGATCGCGAATTTACCGCTTTTGCTTTTCCTGAGATGACTTTTCTCCCTTTTCGGGGGACACAGAAAGCGCGGTCAGGATACGTTCGGCAACGGCGCGGCGCGCGTTTGCCTCCGCTGCAAGGCGCATGGCGAGCGCCCGCAGCTTATCCTCGTCCATCTCGCCGCGAACTCGCTCCGCCGTTTCCCGCAGCGCGCCGTTTTGCGCGTCCGCAAAGGCGGAGTAGAGGGACTCCGTATCTTCCGGCCCGCCGAACAGCACGGCGAGGTCCTGAATGGAGAGCACCTGCTTTAATAGGCCTGTCATGACAAGCTGCGCGAGCTGCGTTCTTCCGTACCGCTTGTGGTCCGGGTGGTCCACCAATCCGCTTTTCACGTAATTATTGACCATGCTGCTGGTGAGCAGGTTCTGTCCGTTCTCCGGCGCGTAGAGGGAGAGAGCCTCACCCGTGAACATCATCACCTGGTCCATATAGAGCGGGATCGACGGCAGCGACGCCCACGCGGGCAGCTCCGCGTGCTCCGCACCGTCCAGCCACTGCAGAATATATTCTTCCGGATTCAGCATTTTCCATACCGCCTCATTTCATTTTCAGAAACAGTATACATCGTTTCAAAGACTTTTTCAATAGGACACGCAAAATTTTCAGCTTCGCATTGCAACTTTCCGCAAAATATTGTACAATAGGAGACGATCATTCAGAAAGGCAGTTTCATATATGGACAAAGAATCGCTCCTTTCCCTCCGGCGTGCCGTGATGGAAAAAGAGTTTTCCCGCATGAACAGTGAACAGCGCAGCGCCGTTTTTTCGGTAAACGGGCCGCTTTTGATCCTTGCCGGCGCGGGCAGCGGCAAGACGACAGTGCTCATCAACCGGATCGCATATCTGCTCCGGTTCGGCAACGCCTACCAGAGCTCCTACATCGACGAGTGGTTTACCGAGGAGGACGCCGCGTTTTGCAGAGCCTATCTCGCGGGCGGGGAAGCGATCCCCGCGGATACGGCCAGAAAACTCGCGGTCTCGCCCTGCGACCCGTGGCGCGTGCTCGCGATCACCTTTACCAACAAAGCGGCGGGGGAGCTGAAAGAACGCCTGAGCGCGATGCTCGGCGAGGCGGGAAACGACGTTTGGGCCATGACGTTCCATTCCTGCTGCGCGAGAATGCTGCGGCGGGACGCAGACAGGCTCGGATATTCCTCCCATTTTGCCGTCTATGACACGGACGATCAAACCCGCTTGATGAAGAGCATCCTGAAGGATCTGGACATCGCGGAGCGCGTCCTCGCGCCGCGCACCGTCCTGAACGAGATCTCGCACGCGAAGGACGCGCTGATCTCGCCGGACGAATACGCGCGATCCGCGGGCGGGGATTATCGGCTCGGCATTATCGCGAAAGCCTACGCACTGTACCAGCGCCGCCTGAAAGACGCGGATGCCATGGATTTTGACGATCTGATTGCAAACACCGTGCAGCTTTTCCAAACCTGCCCGGATATCTTGGAATACTATCAGAACCGCTTTCAGTATCTCATGGTGGACGAGTACCAGGACACGAACCACGCGCAGTACGTGTTTGTCAAGCTCCTCGCCGAGAAGCACAAAAATCTCTGCGTCGTCGGCGACGACGATCAGAGCATCTATCGGTTCCGCGGCGCGACCATCGAGAATATTCTGAGCTTCGAGGAGACCTTCCCGAAGGCGAAAGTCATCCGGCTGGAGCAGAATTACCGTTCGACGCAGAATATCCTGGACGCTGCGAACGCGGTGATCCGGAACAATACGGCGAGAAAAGGGAAGACGCTCTGGACAAAAAACGGGACCGGGAAGAAGATCACGGTCCATACCGCCGACAGCGAAACAGACGAGGCGGAGCGCGTGGCTCGCGTCGTTCTGGACGGGGTCGCGGCGGGGCGGCATTTTTCCGACTACGCCGTGCTCTACAGAATGAACGCCCAGTCCCTCTCGTTTGAAAAGAACTTTGTGAAATCCGGGATCCCGTTCCGCCTGATCGGCGGGACGCGCTTCTTCGACCGCCGCGAGATCCGGGAGATGATCGCCTATCTCAGCGTCATCAATAACCCGCTCGACGAGATGCGCCTGAGGCGGATCGTCAACGTGCAGAGGCGCGGCATCGGCGACCGCTCGGTGGAGCTCGCCGCCGAGATCGCCGAACAGACCGGGGATCCCCTGTTTTCCGTTTTGGAGCACGCCGATGAATTCCCTGCGCTTTCGCGCGCTGCGGCGAAAATGAAGCTTTTCGCCCAGCAGATCCGCGGGCTCATCGCGCTTTTGGAAGAAGGCGTCCCCCTGAATGTCCTTTACGACGAGCTTCTCGAACGGACGGAATACCTCGCGTATCTCGAGACAAGCGAACCGGAGAGCGCGGAAGACCGCACGGCGAATGTGCGGGAACTCGCGACCAACCTCAAGCGGTACGAAGAGGAAAACCCGGACGGCTCCCTCGCGGGATTCCTCGAGGAGGTCGCGCTCTTTACGGACATCGACAACTACGACGCCTCCGCGGACAGCGTTGTGCTGATGACCGTCCACGCCGCAAAAGGTCTGGAATTTCCGGTGGTTTTCCTCCCCGGGATGGAAGAGAACATCTTCCCCGGGATGTCGAGTATGTACGAGCCGGAAACGCTCGAAGAGGAGCGTCGCCTCGCCTATGTGGCGATCACGCGCGCGAAAGAGGAGCTTTACATCTTCCACGCGACATACCGGATGATCTTCGGCTCCACCAACCGAAACCGGCTCTCCCGTTTTGTGGAGGAGATCCCGGACGAACTCATCGAGCGCACGCGGTCGGTGGAATACTCCTATACGCGAAAGGATGCCGCTTCGGCGCGCAGCTTTTCCGGAGCAAAGCTCTTTTCGGGCGAGGAAAAGCCCGCCTCCGTTGCGGAAGCGGGCGGATTCACCCCAAAGCCCCGGATCAAGCCGACGCCCGCCGGTACATACCGCGTGGGGGACACCGTTTCTCACAGGACTTTCGGTACGGGGCTGATCGTCTCGGCGACTCCCATGGCGAATGATACACTGCTGGAGGTCGCGTTCGACAAAGTCGGTACAAAGAAGCTCTTCGCGAACTTCGCGCGGCTTACAAAGATTTGACGCTCAGGTTCGGTTCCCGCAGCCGCAGCCCGCGTCGGAGGCTTTCGGCGGGAAAAACTCCTCCGTCGGGAAGTCGATCTTCCGGAACAGCTCGCAGGGGTTATCCGTGCCGGTGACGCACTCCTTGTCAGGGATGCAGAAGTCATATGCGGGGATCAGCATCTGCACGTTCCGGACGATCTGCACGATGGAGAACAGCCCGACGGTGACATAGACCGCCGTGCCCTGCCCGGAGAGATCGATCGGCGCGCCGAAATACGCCGCGACGCTGTCCGGAACGGCGCTGCAGACCTCGCACGGGCAGTAAGAAGCATCGCAGATCTTTGCGGAAAGCGCGACCGGCTTTGCCACCTGCACCGAGGCCTTCGGGAGGATATAGCAGCTTCTCGGGTCGACCTCGGCACGGTCGTCGTCGCTGGAAAAGATCTTGACGCTGCCCTCGCTGCCGTAGAGGATGACCTTCTTGGAAAACATGGAGAGCCCGTGGATGCAGCCCGCGCCGCAGCACGTCCCGGGACCGGCGGTATTCGTATAGAGATCCAAAGCGACGTCAAAGAAAAAGAGAAGGTCTACCGAGTAGTAACCCCGGTTGATGGGGATCGGCTGCATATCGATGTAGACCGTGATGACGTCAATATCGTGGATACGGACGTTCGCGCAGCTGTCGAGCAGCGGCTGGACGTTCGTGGGAAAGAACACGCGCATATCTTCCAGGCAGTCCTTGTCGCTGCACGAATCGTAGATCCGCATGGCGTCGACGCAGACGGCTTCTTTGAAGACGGGCTCGCTCTCGAGCTCGGGAGCGAATTCGTTTTCAGCCATTCAAAAACCTCCTTTGTGGTTTCTCACTTCATTGTACGGGCCGAGCCGTTTCTTGTGCCTGTCCAAGTTTGAGAAAGAAATCGCGGTTTTTCTCTTGCCGAGACGGATTTCGCATGAAATTAAGGTTGTATATTCAGGAGACCTTTGCTATAATAAAAGATACAGCATCGGATCGGGAAAGGAATGGACCAGATGTCGCTGATTGTGCTCGAGGGATTGGACGGGAGCGGAAAGGGAACACAGGCCGGGCTGCTTCTGCGCGCAGCAGAAGCGTGCGGTAAAGCCCGGCGGATCAGCTTCCCCGACTATGATTCCCCTTCCTCCGCACTTGTGAAGATGTACCTCTCCGGTGCGTTCGGGACGGACGCCGAACAGGTAAACCCTTATGCGGCGAGCACATTTTATGCGGTGGACCGCTTCGCGAGCTATCAGCTCAAGTGGAAAGACGCGTATCTTTCCGGCGAAACGATCGTCGCGGACAGGTATGTCACGTCCAACCTCGTGTTTCAGCTGACGAAGCTCCCCCGCGGGGAATGGGACGCGTACATCCGCTGGCTGGAGGATCTGGAATACGAAAAGCTCGCGCTTCCAAGGCCGGATGCGGTGATCTACCTCGATGTGGACCCCGCGGTCTCTCAGGCGCTGCTGATGAAACGGTACGGCGGGGAAGAGGAAAAGCGCGACATTCACGAAGCGGACCTCGCCTTTCAGCAGCACTGCCGCGCCGCGGCTCTTTACGCTGCGGAAAAGCTCCGTTGGGACATCCTGGCCTGCTACGACGGTGAAACGATGCAAACGCCGGAAGAGATCCACAGGAAGATCTTAAACATATTGGAGGCATATTTATGATCTATGTTTTTCTCGCAAACGGATTTGAAGAGGTGGAGGCGCTCGCCCCGGTGGACATTCTGCGGCGCGCCGGTCTCGAGGTCAAAACCGTCGGCGTCGGGGGAAAGGTCGTCACCGGCTCGCACGGCATCCCCGTAACGGCGGATCTCGAAGAAAAAGACGTCACGACCGACGATATGGAGATGGTCGTTCTGCCCGGCGGGATGCCGGGTACGCTGAATCTCGAAAAATCGCCCATCGTGTGCGCGTCGGCGGAATACTGCGCCAAAAATGGGCTGTATGTCGCCGCGATCTGCGCCGCGCCGAGCGTTCTCGGACATTTGGGGCTCCTCGAGGGCAAAAACGCGATCTGTTTCCCCGGCTTTGAAGGGGAGCTCAAAGGCGCGTCCCTCTCAGAGAAGCACGTATGCGTCGACGGGAAAACCGTCACCGCAAAGGGCATGGGCGTCGCGGTGGAGTTCGGTCTCACGCTGGTCTCCCTGCTCTTGAGCGAAGACGAGGCGCAAAAGATCCGCACGGGCATCCAATGTATGTGCTGAACAGCGAGAAAACCAGCCTTCGTGCATCGCTGCGCCTTTTTCGGGACAGTGCGCCGGACCGCGCCGCGCGCGACGGCAGGATCTTTGCGTCGCTTCAAGCGTTTCTGCTGTTCTCTCAGGCGGAGGTCGTCCTGTGCTATGTGAGCACGGGAAGCGAGGCGGACACGCGGCTCATCTTAACTGCTGCGCTCGAAGAAGGAAAAAACGTTTTTGTCCCGCGCTGCGCTTCGGAAGGGCGCATGGATTTTTTTCGGATCGCCGATCTAAGCGATCTGCGGCCGGGAAAGTTTGGCATTTTGGAACCGGAGGACCGCGCTGCTCTGCGGTGGACAGACGGCGATGCGCTCTGTCTCGTCCCCGGCCTCGGCTTCACGGAGTCCGGGGCGCGGATCGGGTACGGCGGCGGCTATTACGACCGGTTTCTTTTGGAAAAGAACGTCCTGCAGATCGGGCTGTGCTATGATTTTCAGATCCTTCCGGCGGTTCCGGAAGAGGCGCACGACGTCCGCATGGATTGGATCGTCACGGATACGCGGATCATCCGCTGTCCTAGGACGGTCGGGAATGGGAAAGGAGAGGATGAAAAAGAATGAGCGAAGAAAAAAGACCCGAACGGCGGGAAGAGGGGCGGTTCCACGTCTCTCTGAGCGAAGAACAGCTCAACGCGGACCGCAGCAGCGTCGATATGCAGCAGTACGCGAACATCGGCGCGAGTTCCAGACGCGACGAGGTCCAGGCAGAACTCGCTGCCGCGAGAAACGTACAGGCGCGGCACGCCGAACAGCGCGAGGCGCGGGAGCATCGCAAGCGGAACCGGGTAAAGGGGCGCAAAAACAGAAGGATCTTTACGCTGACCTGGGTCATCATGGTCGTTCTGGTCTCTCTGACCGTTTCTTCCTACCTTATCAGCGGGTCGAACGA
>CANQIG010000002.1 GCA_947623765.1 uncultured Clostridia bacterium
TCGGGTTTGCTCCGTTCTCAAAGAAATTGACTGCCCGTTCGATCCAGCCGCGCAGCGGAGTGAAGCAGCCTTCCCCGAAGCCGTGATTCGTGCCCTTGCCGATTTCCAGAACTTGGGGGATTCCTGCTTCCTGTAGTGCGTTGGAGAGCACATACGAATTCATACAGTCGCACGCCTGATCCGCACCACCATGGATGATGTATGTCGGGGGGAAGCTGGAAACGGAATCCTCGACATTCCAGTCGGTTTTTGCAGCCTCCTGTATGGTGAGGCCGTGGGTTGTGATTCCAAATTCGTCGACATCCCAATCCGGTTTTACATTCCTCCATGAAACGAAACCATAGACGGAAATATTCATCTCGGGCTTCGGTAAACCGTATGTCTGGTATCCGTGGGCAGAACCGCTCCATGTGTTCACCATGTATCCCCCCGCGGAAAAGCCAACCGTGATGTAGTGTCCGGCGTTCAGGGAGAGTTCCTCTTTCCGCGCTTCGATTTGCCGCAGGAGCTGCGCCATGTCGTCTGTCGGTGCAGGATATAACTTGGGGCCGCCAACACGGTGAATCAGAATCACTGCGTGATAGCCCAGACGGTTAAACTGGGCAGCGATGGGGAAGCCTTCCGTGAGATTCCACTGTGCGACATTCCCACCTCCCGGCACGATCGCGACAAAAGGTTTCTCATCCGCACCGGCATCCATCGAGGGAAAGTGCAGAAAACGCGCCTCGCTTTTTTTCGGATCTTCCTGAATGTCTTTCTCACTGTACAGCGGGTAGCAGAATTCTCCATCTGCTGCGGCTTCCGCCAGACGGTTGATGCCGCTAAGCAGGCTGTATCCGTGGAACATCCTGTACTGAGACAGCTCTTCAAAACTCATTTTGTACATTGGATGCTGCGTCAAGTCCGTTTTTGTTACAAGGAGCGACGCATACGGTGCGATTTTCGGATCTTCCATAACTTCCTGAATCGTGGTTTTCTTCGTAAACACTTTGACGGTGCCTCCTTCCTAAAGTTGGCTATATTATACACATTTTGAGAACACTTGTTAAGTGATTTTTCTCCACTTGTTGCGTAGTGTTTTTCCACTTTTATGGTGTACTTTCAAGTCGAAACGGGTGGTTTGTTCGCATCCCTGTTTCATCAAATCTTCTTATAAAAAGCGAGGAATGCGAAATGAGCCGCATGAAACCATCCATTCCAATGAAAATCGTCCTAATCTTTGTTGCGCTGCTCCTCCCCTTTTACACATTGCTGTTTCTTTCGGTCCACTCGTATCTGCGATCCATTGAAAAGCAGGAAATTCAGAGTACGCAGTCCGTTCTGAATCTTCAGGTGTCTCAGCTCACAGGGGAGATGAACCGCATCAACCGGATCCTCCACAACGTCACGGAAAACAATTCTCATTTTTATCGGCTTCTGCGTTGGAAAGGAGAGGATCAGGATATCCTTTCTTTAATGAATATCAATACCTATCTCTACGAGCAGAACACCATCAGTGTGTATCCGGAAGCCTTTTTTCTGAATATGGGAAATGAGGAGGCCCTGCCGTTTCTCTTCGTCGACAGCAAAATAAACCCTCTGGCCTCCATTGCACTCCGATCGGATCTGAGGTGTTCTCCTCTCGCAGAAACGCCGACGGTTTGGGGCATCGTTTCGCTGGAGGGAGTGTCCTATCTGGGCATGATCCAGGAGAGCGGCGGTGTATTCATCGGCGCGCTCATTCATATCGAGGACGTGATTTCTCATATGGAGGCCGCACTCCCTGAAGGCGTTTCCCGTGTCAGCTTGGAACCTTTTCCCGAATCCGCACAGTATATCACCGTAGAATCTTCCCTGCCTTACACGAACAATATCTTTTATGCTTCGATTGATAAAGCCTTTATCAGGCAGACGATGCCTTTCTTCGCCCGAACAGTGATTGTAATCGGAGTTTTGACGACCATCATTCTTCCCGTTTTCCTGATCAGTTTTTTCATGCGCATAATCGCAGGCCCACTGCGAAAAATTGAAGCCGGCATTGTGCGTTTCGGCAGCGGAGAGCAAGATTACCGCATTCCGCCATTTCGGGCATCTTCGGAATTCCTCAGCATGAGAGATTCTTTCAACGTGATGGCAGACGAAATTCACACCCTGAAGATTCGTCAATACGAGGAACAGTTGGAAAAGGAACAGATGCAGCTTCAAAATGTTTTGCTTCAAATCCGTCCGCATTTTCTGCTGAATTTCTTCAATCAGATATATAGCTTTGCTGAACTTGAGGACTATGACGGAATCAAACAAAGCGTGCTTTATCTGTCCCGCTTCTTCCGGTATCTGTTTCGTAGTGAACGAATTGCGACGTATCGTAGTGAGTTGGACCTCGTAAAATCCTATCTTGAACTGATGGAGACACGCTTCACGGACTGTTTCACAGTGGATTGGGAAATCGATGAAAGTCTTCTCCCTTATCGGATCCCTCCGCTTATTGTACAAAACTTTGTGGAGAACATCTTCAAATACGCCGTCAGCGATATCAATTTGATCCGTATCCGGTTGACACTGCAAGCAGAAGGGACTTGGGTAGTGATGACCGTTGAAGACGACGGCCCCGGGATTGATGAGAGTTCTTTGGCGCAGATCCGTGCGGGAAAACCGATCGAAAAAGAAGACGGAACGCATATTGGCATTTATAATGCCCTGTATCGGCTAAAAAAACTGTGTGGAGAAAAATGTGAATTGGAAATCACCTCTGTGTTGACAGAAGGAACAAAAGTGCGCATCCTGCTTCCGAGAAAGGAGAAACCATAAATGGATCAACTTACCATTTTGATTGTGGACGATGAAGTATTGACAAGACGTGCCCTGCGCAGCAGTGTGCATTGGGAAGATTTGGGCGTAGGCAGAGTCTTGGAGGCAGGTTCCTCTGACAGTGCAAAACAGCTGCTTCAAAAAGAAGCGGTGGATTTTGTCCTGCTTGATATTGATATGCCGGGAGAGAACGGTGTAGCTTTGCTGCAGTGGATTCGCGAAAACCTGAGCGCCGAAATCCCGTGCGCTTTTCTGACCTGTCATGCGGATTTTTCCTTTGCACAAAAAGCGGTTCAATATAATTCGATTGGCTACCTGTTAAAACCCGTCGACTATGCCGAAATTGAAGACTTGATCCTCCGCATGGTGCATCGAACCAGAAAGGAAAAGGAACAGAAGGAAATCAACAAATACGGAGTTCAATGGCTGCAAGAGCGAGAACTCGAGGGAAAACAGCATGAGAAGACGGCACTTTCTACGGATGAGATCGTGAAAAACGTCGTTGTTCACATCCGTGCGCACCTTTCTGAGAAACTCTCTCTCGCAGGATTGGCACATGAAGCAGGCCTAAACATGAACTACCTGAACAAAGTGTTCAAAGAGCGGATGGGCGACACCGTGAATCAGTTCATCATTAAAGAGAAAATGTCGCTGGCAGCCCGTATGCTCGCAAACGGAGAGGTGCGTGCATACGCGATCGCTGAGTCTCTGGGCTATGATAATTATGCCAACTTTGTAAATATGTTTAAGAAGATCTACGGGATCGCTCCAAGCCAGTATGCGGAAAAAAAGCAAGAAATGTGGAAAAACAATAGCATCAAAATGGAGAAAAATGATTCTTCGTCCAAGACTTAAGGGCTATAATGTGGTTGCTTGCTACAAAAAACAATTTACAGGCAGGAGGTATTGTAGTGAAAAAAGCAATCGCATTCATTTTGGCACTGTCGATGATTGCAGTCTTGTTCGCAGGATGCGGAAATCCGTCCTCGTCCTCCGGATCTTCTTCCACATCGATCGTGCAGAACGACCAGACCGAATCCCCAAGAGCGGAAGAAACCGCCCCGAGTGCAGAACCACCCGTACACGTTGTAGTGGAGTGTCTGTATTTCGACGCTGTCCCAAGGGATCTTGAACTTGTAGAGAACGCGATCAATGGGATCACCGTACCGGAGATCAATGTGGAAGTAGAGCTATATCCTTTGAGCATGACGGAGTCCTCTACGCAAGTGAGCCTCATGATAAGCTCCAATACACAGCTGGACCTCGTGGTCAGTTTTGGACGTTCCGACTTTCTTTCCCTGGTCAACAAGAATATGCTTCTGGATCTCTCGGATCTTTTGGAGCAACACGGTCAGGGCATCGTTGCCAATGCCCCGAACGCCATTGAAGGCGGCTATGTGGGAGAAGGTCTCTTTGGGATCCCCTCCGTGGAAAAATATGGCAATACGTTTGGACTGATGATTGCTAAAGAAGTGACGGACTCCGTGGGATGGGACAAATTTGAAAATGTTTCCATCGAAGAGCTGGGAGAGTTTCTTTCGCTTGCGCACGAGCAATATCCGGACAAAACGCTCATCCAGTTGACCGGAGGTACAAACAGCGTCAATAACTTCTCGAATTTCTATGAAGTGGACTATTTGGCTTCTTCGGTCGCCTCCGGGGGCGTCATGGGTATTGGCAGCGAGGAAAACGATCAGATTGTCAACGTGTTCGCAACTGACGAGTACCGTGAATTCTGCGAGACGATGCACGAATGGTTTGAGGCGGGATACTTCAATCAGGATGCCGCAACCTGCACAGAGTCGGCGCAGTCCTATATCACTTCTGGGCAGGCGCTTGGTTTCCTGAATCAGACGGAATTGGACATGGTGCCTTCCCAGTCTGCCGCGGTCGGTAAGGAGCTGGTTGCAATCAACACGCTGCCCCATGTCCTCGTCACCGAAAACATTGCGTCCGGACTTTGGTCGATTCCGTATACGTGCAAGACTCCGGAAGCTGCAATGAAATTTATGAATATGATGTGGGATAACGATGACATCATCAACCTGATTTATTACGGAGTAGAAGATGTCGATTACCGCTTCGCGGACGACGGATCCGGTCGTATTACCTATCTGGAGGGAGACACAGCACAGACAGTCGGTTTCCGTCAGTGGTTCGGGATTTACGGAAATGTTCCCCGCCGACTGACATGGATCGATCTTCCCGCAGAATATAAAGATCATCTGGAGGCTTTCAACAACGAGGTGAATGAGACGAATACCTCCAAATATCTTGGATATGCCTTCAATCCGGAATCGGTAAAAACGCAGTATGCCGCCGTGCAGGATGTGATCTCGACCTATCGCACTTCTCTGGAATGCGGCGTTGTTGATCCCTCGGCTGTTCTGCCGGAGTTCCTGAACGCGCTGAACGCTGCGGGTATCGATGAAGTCATCGCAGCCAACCAGGCGTCCCTCGACGCGTGGATCGACGCGCAGTGAGCAAGACAGGACCGTTTGAAGTGGAGCGGCTATTTCAGCCGCTCCACTTAGAATAAAAATATCTTTCAGGAAAGGGCAGGACGGTATGTTTGAACTTAGCAAATGGAATGACCCGCCAAAGGAATACAGAGTAAAGCCGATTGTTCATCACTGGGAAAAAGACTATATTACGCAAATGGATGCCATTCAGGATTTTGGATTTGGAGGCGTCGTGACAAATCCGGACATCGACGGCAGCCCGGAGAATTACCGCAAAGACTGCAGAGATTTCAAAAAAATCATTGCGGAACTGAAAAGAAGGAAAATGCCGTGGTATATCTATGATGAAAAAGGATTTCCTTCCGGCTGGGGATTCGGGCAAACCGTAAAGGGCCATCCTGAATACGAAGCCAAAGGGCTTTATATGCACCGGCATATGGCTTACCATGAAGAAACTTTTTCCTACCGCATTGATGAGGACTCCGATAAAATCGTATGGGCGATGACCTACCCGACAGCCGTCCGTTGGAGCGCTGTCGACTTTCCAGTGCGCGAACTGGATCTCAGCAAAATGCGGGCAGTTCCTTTTGAAAGGCGTTTCCTTCAGGTAAAGCTCGATCCGCAGGAGACGCTATTCATCTTTGCCGTCCGAACCTCGCAGGAGGGCGCGCAGGTGGCAAATACGCCGGCTGTCGGCCCGTATCTCAACATTCTGAATCCCGAAGCTGTGCGCCAGTTTTTAAATATAGCATATGAACCTCTTGCCGACGAAGCGCCGGAGGCGTATGCGGGCGCAGACGGTGTTTTCACAGATGAGCCTTCTTTGATGGTTCGACACATGACCCCCTTCCAAAATTGGTCCTTTGCCCTCCTTCCGTGGTGTGATGGGATTCTGGACCGCTATGCGCAGGAATACGGGGAACGGTTGGAGCCGAAGCTCCATCATCTGTTTGAGGGTTCTCTTGATGATTCTGCCGAGCGGGTGAATTATCATAGACTGGTCGGAAAGCTAATCGGAGAAGCGTACACGAAGCAGATCAACGATTGGTGCCGGGAACACGGGACGCTTCTTTCCGGCCATTATCTCGGAGAGGAATCTGTTCACGGCAACGTGCTCGATTATGGGTCATATGTGGAAGTTCTGAAGCAAAGCGGGTATCCGGGCATGGATATTCTTGACTGCTACCCAGAAATCTATAACTACAATGCCGCGAAACATCCGCAGATCGCTGTGCGCAAAAAAGGAACGAACGGGATGATGGTAGAGATCTGCCCCGTCAATCGAACCAAGGAATTCGCACAGGATCCGGTGAACAATATGAGCGGGATCATGGGGGTTCTGTATCTCGGCGGCGTGCGAAGGACGAATTCGTACTTCTTCCCGAACTTTGAAGAATATGCTCCGGATAAGCTGAAGGGCGTTACCGGGCTGCTGCATCGCGACGACGCCCGAGCATTCAACGCCTATGTGGGACGTTTAGGGTATATGCTGGACGGCTTGACAAACGATTGCGGTATATTTATCTATTACGGCGTGGAGGATATGCAGGGCAAATATCTCCCCAGCTATACCGCTGCTGGCTTTGTTGGGGACATAGATTTGTCTGCGATGCCGCTCGTCCGGGCTGTGTATGAGGGAGGACATGATTTCTACTACGCGGACCGCGACGACTTGGTTGGCGCAGTTTCCGGCGACGCCCCCATCATTTCCGGTCACCCGGTTGAAACAGTTATCATCCCCAAGATGGACATCCTTTACGACGATGCGTATGACGCACTGAAAGAGCTCCACGCACGCGGTGTGAAGGTGTTCTTCCTTGATCAAATTCCAGCATACGGAACACGCGCGCCAGCCTTGCGGAACAATCGGACTGATTTTGTCCCAGCTTCTCTCAAGGACATTCTGGCATATCTGGACGAGTTAGATTCTTCATTTTCAGCCAAGAGTCAAGACTGCACGATTCTGAAAGGACGGTTTCAGAAAGAGGGACGGGAGCTGTGGCTGGTGCTCAATCACAGCCGAAAGGATGCCGCCGTAACTCTGTCTCATAAAAAGAAGGTGCGTGCGACTGTATATCAGCCTGTGGATGGTGCCGTCCGGCAAATCACAAGCGGAGACACGGTTTGTATTCCCATGCTGCGAGGGATCTTTGTTTGGTTTGAGGCAAATGAAAAGGAGGACCCGACATGACAGAGAACAAAAGAAAGAGACAGGCACGGCGAATCATCCAGTATCTCCCGATCTATATCATGATGCTTCCCGGCTTGATCTACCTTGTCATCAACAACATTCTGCCGATGTTCGGCGTGATAATCGCCTTTAAGAATCTGGATTTTCGCAAAGGAATCCTATTCAGCGACTGGGCGGGATTTGAAAATTTCCGTTTTTTGTTCGCCTCTGGAGAAGCGTTCAAAATGATCCGCAACACGCTTGGATACAATATCGTCTTCATTGTACTTGGAATTATAATGGGCGTGGCAGTCGCAATCCTCATGAACGAAGTCCGGTCTAAATTGGCACTTAAAGCATATCAGACTTTCATCCTGATCCCAAACCTGATGAGTTTTGTGATCATCAGCTACCTCGTGTATGCTTTTTTGGCTCCGGATACAGGATTGGTCAACAACAGCATTTTGGAGCCTCTTGGAATCAGCGGTATATCTTGGTATACAAAGCCGGAATACTGGCCGCTTATTCTGACAATTGTAAATATGTGGCAGTCGATCGGCTTCACAGCGATCATCTACTATTCCACGATCATTGGAATTAGCACAGACTACTATGAAGCCGCTACCCTGGACGGAGCCAGTAAATGGCAGCAGATCAAAAACATCACGTTGCCTCTCCTGAAACCCACGATCATTACACTGTTTATTCTGAATGTAGGGCATATCTTTAATTCAAACTTTGGTCTGTTCTACCAAGTACCGAGAAACCAAGGAATGCTTTATGAGACAACGCGAACGATCGATGTGTATGTGTATAACGCTTTGATGAACAACAACGACTATGCGATGTCGTCGGCAGCATCTGTGTTTCAGTCTTTTGTGGGAGCGTTTACCTTGATTGCTGCGAACATGATTATCCGCAAAGTTCGCCCGGAGGACTCACTGTTCTAAGAAAGGGGAAATACTGTATGGTTCAGGGAAAAGGGATGCGAATCCTCGCGAATTCGGTTCTTACGCTTTTGGCAGCCTTTGCAATTCTACCGATCGTTTTATTGCTGATCGGTTCATTTACCGACAACACCACAGCACTTCAAGAGGGATTTTCTTATTTTCCTTCCAAGTTGAGCGGTGAAGCATACCGTTATATTCTCGACCAGTGGACGACAATTGGAAAGGGTTACCTGAATACGATTTTGATCTCAGCGACAGGCACAGCCGTCTCTCTGTTGATCACCGCGATGTTCAGTTACGGTTTGGCGATTCGGGATCTTCCGGGACGCGGCATCATTATGGGCATATTGCTTCTCACCATGTTGTTCAATGGCGGGATTGTGTCACAGTTTTTTGTGTATACAAATTTCATCCGTGTAAAGGACACTTTTTTTGCTTTGCTCGTTCCAAACTTTCTCCTGAATGGATTCAACGTAATCCTAGTCTCCAACTATTTCAGAAACAATGTATTTGGAGGCATTTTAGAGGCGGCAAAGATCGATGGTGCGAGCGAGTACCGCATTTTCTGGAAGATCGCAGTCCCGCTATCCGTGCCGATTCTCGCCACCATTGGAGTCATGACGGCCATCGGCTATTGGAACGACTGGACAAACGGTCTATATTATCTTTCTGCCCGAGATGGAAAACAGTATTATACGATCCAGCTGATTTTGAATGAAATCAACAACAACGTTAATTTCCTTGCCTCCCGTGCTGCAGAAATGGGTCTGACATTGGATACATCCTCTATTCCATCTACGACGGTTCGGATGGCGATTGCTTTTGTAGGGATTCTCCCCGTGCTGGTCGCATATCCCTTTTTTCAAAAATACTTTGTAAAAGGAATTTCCGTCGGCGGTCTAAAGGGCTAATGGCACAACCACGGGACTCCCTACGGATGATCCAGTATCCGAACAACCGTCACATCAGGCAGTAAAGAATCGCGCAAAGCCTCTATCCCCGTCCCCCAAAGTTGAACTATTTTTCCCGTGTGGGTCAAAATGTGGGTCAAGCGCTAAATTCGCTAAGCAAACAGAAAAAGAAAAATCCCCGAAAACCGCATGGTTTCGGGGATTTTTTTGGTTGCGGGGGAAGGATTTGAACCAACGACCTTCGGGTTATGAGCCCGACGAGCTACCGAACTGCTCCACCCCGCGATATTTCCGCTCTCCTGAGCGCTTTTACAGTATAGCACATCCCCGCCCGTTTTGCAAGCCCCAATTTCAGAAAATCGTTCGGACAATTTCGACAAATCTTGCCACTGTACAGGCGGGTCGCTTTACACATCCGCACTAAAAATCTAAGACCGCGGACAGGCTCCGACGCGATCCGCGCGGTAAATCTGGTATACTCATTCGCTGGCAAACGCAATTACAGGTGGATCGGCTTGAACTTTCTATGCGAAGTACACAAACTCGGGACGGATTTCATGGATCGTTGTGAGAAAATGCCAAAAAAGCCTTGATTTTTATCAGATTTGTGCTATGATAGAACAAGGAAAAGTTTGTGTACGGCGCGCGTGCGTTTTCGGTATGCAGACAGTATTGGAAAGGGTGGGAACCATGAACGAAACCGTAACTCCGAAGCCCGAGGGCAATATCCCGCTGTATCTCTTTCGTAACGGGAAAAACAGCCACAGCTTCGAGTATCTGGGCGTCCACAACACGGTACGCGAGGGGAAGCCCTGCGCGGTCTGCCGCGTATGGGCCCCGAACGCCAAGGCCGTTTCGCTCACCGGCGATTTCTGCGGCTGGGATCCGAACCGCTATCCCCTTCAAAAGCTGGACGACGCCGTCTGGGAGGGCTACACCGACGCGCCGCTCGAGATCTACGCGGCGTACAAGCTCGCGATCACCGACCAGCACGGCGAGACCTTCCTGAAGTGCGATCCCTACGCGTTCCATTCGGAGACGCCGCCCGGCACCGCTTCGCGGTACTACGAGACGGCGGGCTACGAGTGGCACGACGCCGCCTGGTTCGACTACAAGAGAAAGAACCCGCATTACAACCGGCCCGTCAACATCTACGAGATGCACGCGGGCTCGTGGCGGAAGTACGCGGACGGCTCCGTCTTTTCGTATGAGAAGCTCGCGGACGAGCTCCTGCCCTACGTGAAAGACATGGGCTTCACGCACATCGAGGTCATGCCGCTCACGGAATACCCCTACGACCCGTCGTGGGGCTATCAGGTGACGGGCTACTTCGCCCCGACCTCCCGCTACGGCACGCCGAAGGACTTCATGCGCTTCGTCGACCGCTGCCACGAGGCGGGCATCGGCGTCATCATGGACTGGGTCCCGGCGCACTTCCCGCGCGACGCGCACGGCCTCGCGAAATTCGACGGCGGCCCGTGCTACGAATACGCGGACCCGCGCAAGGGCGAGCACAAGGAATGGGGCACGCTGGTCTTCGACTACGGCCGCAACGAGGTCGTCAGCTTCCTGACCTCCTCCGCGCTGTTCTGGGTGAAGGAGTACCACATCGACGGCCTGCGGGTCGACGCCGTGGCCTCCATGCTCTATCTCGACTACAACCGCCGCGAGGGCGAATGGGTCGCGAACCAGAACGGCGGCAAGGAGAACCTCGAGGCCGTGGCGTTCCTGCAGCGGCTGAACGAGGCCGTCTTCGCCGAAGCGCCCGAGGTGATGATGATCGCCGAGGAATCGACGGCGTGGCCGCTCGTCACGAAGCCCACGTTCATGGACGGGCTCGGTTTCAACTACAAGTGGAACATGGGCTGGATGAACGATATGCTCCGCTATATGTCGCTCGACCCGCTCTTCCGCAAGGGCAGCCACCAAGCGCTCACCTTCTCGTTCTTCTACGCGTTCTCGGAGAACTACATCCTGCCCATCTCGCACGACGAGGTGGTCTACGGGAAGGGCTCTCTCTACAATAAAATGCCCGGCACGCCGGAGCAGAAGGCCGCGGGCGTTCGTTGCTTTGCGACGTACATGATGGCCCATCCCGGCAAGAAGCTGCTCTTCATGGGCACGGAGTTCTCCCAGCACGACGAATGGAACTTCAACGAGGAGCTCCAGTGGGGACTGCTCCAGTATGACGAGCACCAGCAGGCCCAGCGGTTCTTCCGGGAGCTGAACGCGTTCTATCTCAGCCGTCCGGAGCTCTGGGAGGTCGACTTCTCGTGGGAGGGCTTCTCCTGGATCTCGAACGACGACGACAGCCAGAGCGTCATCGCGTTCCGCCGCTTCGACCACAAGAGCAACGAGATCATCGCGGTGTGCAACTTCCTGCCGGTGAAGCGGGAGAATTACCGCATCGGCGTGCCGTACGCCGGCGTCTATGAGGAGATCTTCACCTCGGACAAGGCGGAATTCGGCGGGACCGGCTTCACGAACGGCCGGGACATCAAGACCGAAAAGGAGCCGATGCACGGCTTCGAGCAGAGCATCTCCCTGACGCTGCCGGAGAACACCGTCTTCTTCCTGCGCTGCCGCCGCAAGGCGCCGCAGAAAAAGGCCAAGGCGCCTGCGGAAAAGAAGCCGGAAAAAGCGGAGAAAAATCCGCTTCGCAGATCCAAAAAATCATCCGTTTCTTAAAGGGTCCCCGGGCGGGATCTTCCGTAAATGGATCGTGATCTTACATTTTCAGACAAGAGAAAGGGGTCAACAATATGTTACCTAAGCAAGAAGTCGTTGCGATGCTGCTGGCAGGCGGCCGCGGCAGCCGCCTCGGCGTACTGACCAACAAGCTCGCAAAGCCGGCCGTCCCGTTCGGGGGGAGATACCGCATCATTGACTTCCCGCTGTCGAACTGCGTGAATTCCGGCATCGAGACCGTCGGCGTTCTCACGCAGTACCAGCCGCTGGAGCTGAACGAGTACATCGGCTCCGGACAGCCGTGGGATCTGGACAGCATGAACGGCGGCGTCCACATCCTCCAGCCGTACGAGCGCAGCGGAGGCTCCGACTGGTTCAAGGGGACGGCAAACGCCATCTACCAGAACATCAATTTCATCTCCCGCTATAACCCCGAGTACGTCGTCGTCCTCTCCGGCGACCACATCTACAAGATGGACTACTCGAAGATGATCGACTTCCACAAGGCGAACGACGCAGCCTGCACCATCGCCGTGTACGAGGTCCCGCTCTCGGAGGCGTCCCGCTTCGGCATCCTGAACACGAACGCCGACGGCTCCATCTATGAGTTCGACGAGAAGCCGAAGGTCCCGAAGAGCAACCTCGCCTCGATGGGCATCTATGTGTTCACCTGGGAGAAGCTGCGCAAGTACCTCGAGGACGACGAGAAGGACCCGAACTCCTCGAACGACTTCGGCAAGAACGTCCTGCCGAATATGCTGAACCACGGCGAGCGGATGTTCGCGTACCGCTTCGAGGGCTACTGGAAGGACGTCGGCACGATCGACAGCCTCTGGGACGCCAACATGGATATGCTCAACCCGAAGGCGGGTCTGGATCTCTCCCGCGACGACTGGCGCATCTATTCCCGCACCCCGGTCATGCCGCCGCATTATGTGGCGAAGGGCGCGAAGGTCCAGAACTCCCTGATCACCGAAGGCTGCAACGTCTACGGCGATCTGGAATTCTCCGTGCTGTTCCAGGGCGTGTACGTTGCGCCCGGCGCGGACGTCTCCTACTCCATCGTCATGCCCGGCGCGGTCATCGAGGAGGGCGCGAAGGTGCAGTACGCCATCGTCGCCGAGAACGCCGTCGTGAAGAAGGGCGCCGTGGTCGGCAAGGACCCGGCGGAAATGGAGAACCGCGACGACTGGGGCGTGGCCGTGGTCGGACCCGACGCCGTTGTTCCGGAGGGCGGCTTCGTCGCCCCGAAGGAAATGCTTGACGCAGAGGAGGCAAAAGGATAATGCTTGGAAATAATGTAATGGGGATCCTGTTCGCCTATGTCAATGAAGACCGCGTCCGCGACCTGACGAGCGTGCGCGTGATGGCGTCGATCCCGTTCGGCGGACGCTACCGCCTGGTGGACTTCCCGCTCTCGAACATGGTGAACTCCGGCATCAACAAGGTCGGCATCATCACCGAAGAAAACTATCAGTCGCTGATGGACCATCTCGGCTCCGGCAAGTCCTGGGATCTCTCCAGAAAGCGCGAGGGCCTCTATCTGCTGCCGCCGTTCGGCAAGTCGAACGCGCGCTCCGACGGCAAGATCGAGTCGCTGGACTCCATCCGCACGTTCCTCAACGGCTCGCAGGAAGAGTATGTGATCCTCTCCAACTGCGACTGCGTCGCGAACGTCAACTACCGCGCGGCGCTCGAGCAGCATGAGGCCACGAAGGCCGACATCACGATCCTCTACCGCCGCGGCACCTCGCCGGACGTGAATCGCAACAACATCTATACGCTCGACCCGAACGGCCGCATCATCGAGATGCTGGTGCACCGCGGCAGCGAGCAGGACGTGAACTACGGCATGGGCAGCTGCATCATCGGGCGCGAGCTCCTCATCAAGCTCGTCGACGACTGCATGGCCCGCAACGAATACGATTTCGACAAGAATCTGATCCAGAAGTCCGTTCCGGAGCTCAACGTCATGGGCTTCGAGTTCACGGGCACGGCGTACACGATCACCTCGTTCGAGGCGTATTTCCACGCGAATATGCAGCTGATGGACCCGAAGGTCCGCGCCGAGCTCTTCGACCCGAACCGCCCGATCTACACGAAGGTCCGCGACGATATGCCCTCGAAGTACGGCCTCGATTCCTCCGTCAGCAACTCCCTCGTCGCCGACGGCTGCGTCATCGAGGGCGAGATCGAGAACTGCGTCCTGTTCCGCGGCGTGAAGATCGGCCGCGGCGCGAAGGTGAAGAACTGCGTTCTGATGCAGGACACGGAGGTCGGCGAGAACAGCCGGCTCGACTTCGTCGTGGCGGACAAGAACGTCCGGTTCAGCCCCGAATCCGTGATGACCGGCACGTCCGGATATCCGGTGTTCGTGGAAAAGTACGGCGTGGTGTAAGCGTCCCCGGGGCGGCGTGTCTGCCGCCCCTTTTCCCTTGAACCGAGCGCGGGGAAAGCGCGGGCGTTCGTCCCGCGTCCCCACAGACCGAAAGGAGTTTTATTCATGAAAGTTTTGTTTGTTTCCAGTGAGGCGCTGCCCTTTGCCGCGACCGGCGGTCTCGCGGACGTCGCGGGCTCGCTCCCGCAGGCGCTCCGCCAGCGGCTCATCGGCTGCCGCATCGTCATGCCGCTCTATGAGAGCGTTCCGCAGGAGCTCAGAGACAAGATGAAGTTCCTCACCAGCATCAGCGTGCCGGTCGCGTGGAGACGCCAGTACTGCGGCATCTTCGAGGCGAAGGCCGGGAACGTCATCTATTACCTCATCGACAACCAGTATTACTTCAAGCGGCAGGGCCTCTACGGCCACTTCGACGACGCCGAGCGCTTCGCGTTCTTCTCCCGTGCCGTTCTGGAGATGCTCCCCTACATCGAGTTCAAGCCGGACATCATCCACTGCAACGACTGGCAGAGCGCGCTCGTCCCGATCTACTACCGCCTGTTCTACGCCAACAACGACTGGTTCAGCGGCATCAAGACGCTGTTCACGATCCACAACATCCAGTATCAGGGCCAGTACGGCTTCGAGATCCTCGAGGACGTCTTCGGCATCCCGCAGAGCGAGCGCTCGCTGCTCGAATACAACGACTGCGTGAACCTGATGAAGGGCGCGATCGAGACCTCGAACTGGGTCTCCACCGTCAGCCCGACGTACGCCGAGGAGATCCTTGACCCGTGGTTCTCCCACCGGCTCGACCCGATCCTCCGCGAGCGCGCGTGGAAGCTCTCCGGCATTCTGAACGGCATCGACACCGTGGCGTACGACCCCGCGAACGACGAGAACCTCTTTGAGAAGTATGACGTCGACCACATGGAGGGCAAGGCCAAAAACAAGCAGGCGCTGCAGGAGCGCCTCTATCTCGAGCAGAATCCCGATCTCCCGCTCATCGGCATGGTGACGCGTCTCGTCTCCCACAAGGGCCTCGACCTCGTGAAGGGCGCCGTCGACAACATCATGCAGTACTCGAACGCGCAGTTTGTCGTGCTCGGCAGCGGCGATTGGGAGTACGAGCAGTTCTTTAAGGATATGCAGGCGAAATACCCGGGCCGGTTCGTGCTGTGCCTCGGGTTCGTGCCGGAGCTCGCCCGCAAGATCTACGGCGGCTCGGACATCTTCCTCATGCCCTCGAAGAGCGAGCCCTGCGGCCTCTCCCAGATGGTCGCGCTGCGCTACGGCTCGATCCCGGTCGTGCGCGAGACCGGCGGCCTCAAGGACTCCATCACCGACAGCGGCGACGGCGTCGGCAACGGCTTCACGTTTAAGAGCTACGACACGCAGGATATGCTCAATTCCCTCCACCGTGCCATCTACGCATACAACAGCGATAAAGAGGGCTGGGCGATCCTCGTCGACCGCGCGATGCGCTGCGACAACTCCTGGGGCCACAGCGCGAACGAGTACATCCGCCTCTACAAGCAGATCCTCAAGGATTAAGATCCGCCGGGTGAAAGCCCAAAGCCCGCACGAAAAGAAGCGCTTCCCGTTTGGGAAGCGCTTTTCTTCATGCGGGCTTTCGTTTTGGTGCGAGGCCCTGTTTAGACCATCTCCACGATCCTGCGCACGATGTCGGCGGTCGTCGCGTCCTCGGGAACGGTCTCCCAGAACGCGCGCGCCGCAGGCTCCTTGCTCTTGCGCGCCTCATCCAGCGCGAAACGGATCTCCTCCCAAAACGCGTGGATCTCCACGCCCTGCCGCTGCGCGGCTCTCGAAAACACCTCATTTTCGACGTTAAACCCGATTTCCATCCTGGCTTCTTCCTTTCCTGCGGTTATTTCACCTTTTCCTCACCGGGATCCTGTCGAACGTTCAGTTCCCTTGTCGTATAACCATTATATATGGCGAAGCCCTTCCTTGCAAGCAAAACCGTTCGCCTTTTTTCGACACGATCGGCGGTCATTCTCCGCACTTTCTCCATATTCCGAGCGGATTCCCCTGTATACGCAAGATATTGTCTGTAAATTTTTTTGCGCCACAAACTGTACTTCTCTATGTGTTCGCGAGATCTCCCGGCACGCCCGGCGGCATTTCCCCTTCGGGCATATCTCCGTTAGGCATCCCGCCTCCGGGTATTCCGCCTTCGGGTGCTCCGCCTTCCGGCATATCCCCGCCCGGCATTTCTCCGTCGGGCGCTTCCCCGCCGGGGAACGCCGGTCTCTGCCCGTCTCCGGTCGTTCCGCCGCGCTCGCCTCTGCCGAACTCTCCGCGTCCGCCAAAGCCGCCGCCGAAGCCCATCCCGGCGTTCTCGCCGCAGACGCCGCTCCCGGCTTCACTACCGCCCACAAAGACGGTGTACGTCTCCCCGTCCCGGAGCGCGGCGCTGCTGAACACGACGACCTCGAACGCTTTCGGCGCGGCGGCGGTGCCGAGCGTCTCCCCCTCGCTGTCCCGCACTTCGAGCGCATCGCCCGCGTTCCCGGACGCGCGGACCGCGACGACGCCCTGCGCGCCCGTCGGGATCTGCAGCATCCCCGCGCTGCCCGTCCCGAGCAGCGTGCCGCCCGAGATCTCAAACGTCGTGCCGAAGTCGAACACGCCGTTCGCGGAATCCGTCGGGCCGCTGACATACACCTCGCCGCCGGTCATCGTGACCGACCCGTTCGAGTCGATGCCGTCGCCCGCCGCGTCCACGGTGAGCGTTCCGCCGGAGATCGTGATGCTCCTTGCGGCGTCCGCCGCAAACGCGTTCCTGCCGGGCCGCTCCATCAGGGAGGAGCCGTCCGCGCCGCCCGCCGCGTTCAGCCCGTCGTCCGTCGCGTGGATGTCCGCCGTCCCGCCCGAGATCACGAGCGTCCCTGCCTCGAGCCCCTCATAACACCGGGCCGCCGTCAGCGTCCCGCCGGAAAAGGTCAGCGTGTCGTCGGCGTGGGCCGCGTCGTCGCCGGAGCTCAGCGCGATCTCCCCGCCCGAGACGTTCACGGTCCCGTTCGAGTGCAGCGCGTCGTCCGCCGTGTCGAGCGCGAACGTGCCGCCGGTGATCTCCAGACACGCCCCGGCCTTCAGGCCCTTCGCGGAGGGCGTGTCCTCGCCGCTCTGCGTTTGGAAGGTCCCGAATCCGAATCTATCTTGCCCCGTTTTGACCGCTCCATTCTCCGCGCCGCCGCCCGTTTGGACGGTCAGATCGCCGCCGCGCAGGAACAGACACGTTTCGGCCTGAAAGCCGTCGTTTTCGGCGGCAATGTCGTAGCGTCCGCCGTCCACGAGGATGAACCCCTTGTCCGCCTCCTGCTTCGTCGCCTTCACGCCGTCGCCGCCCGCCTGCACCGTGAGCGATGCGCCGAGCAGCAGGACCCCATCGTTCGCGACGAGCCCGTCGTCCACCGCGTGGACCGAGAGCGCCGTCTCCAAAACGCGGAGATCGTCCTTGGTGTTCACGCCGTCCTTCGCGTTCGCCTCAATCTCGAGCGTCCCCGCGCCGTTGATCACAACGTCGCAGTCCGCCGCGACCGTCCCGCCGTCCGCGCTCGAAGCGCCGTCCGCGAGCACGGAGGACGTGTTCTCCGGGATACTCAGGATCACCTTGTCCGCGTTTTCCGCGTAGACCGCCGCGCCCTTCTCATTTCGGATCTCCGCGTTTTCCAGCACGACGCGCACGTCGTCGCTGTCGCCCGCCGCGATCCGAAGCTGCCCGTTCAGCGCGCCGGAGAGGACGTACGTCCCCGCCTCGACGATCTCGACCGTGCCGTTCCCGACGCGGTAGCCGTCCCCAGCCTTCGCCGGGTCGATCCGCACGGCGTCCGCGTAATCCGTATATTCGTCCTTCGCCTTTGGCTCGAGGCGTTCCGCGCTGATCTCCTGGAACGCGGAGAGATCTTCGCTGTTCACCGTCTCCGCAGGCACGTCCGCGCGCTGTTCCCCTGCCGCACCGGCGTTCTGCTCGTCCGCCGGTCCCACACTCTGCTCGCTCGCCGGGTTTGCCGCCGCGCAGCCGGAGAGGAACGCGAGGAGCAGGAGCGCCGCCGCACATTTTCTCCAATTTCGCATCGTCTTCCCCTCTTTCAAAGCTGCTCGAACGCGGACTGCGGCCTGCCGAAGCTGATCTCGAGGTTCCCGTTCCGGCAGCGCAGCGCGTCGAGGAATTCCTTTTCCGAAACATCCTTTTTCAAGCGCACCCGGTAGCGCAGCTTGTAGAGGCTCCCGAGGCTCGCGGTCTTCACCTCGATCAGGTCGTGTTCCTTCGCGTAATCGGCGAACAGGTCGTCGAAGACGGCGGTGTAGTCGAGCGACTCCGGGATCGTGATGTGCAGCTCGCGCTCGGGGTCCTTCGCCTCGCCAACACGGAAGCGCACCAAAAGGTACAGCACCAGACACGAAAGGCACCCGAAGAGCAGCGCCACAAGCAGGTACCCGCTGCCGCACGCGAGGCCCACCGCCATCGCGAGGAAGATCACCGCAATGTCCTTCGCGTTCCCCGGCGCGGAGCGGAACCGCACGAGGCTGAACGCGCCCGCCACCGCGATGCCCGTCCCGACGCTGCCGTTGACCAGCAGGATCACGGTCTGCACCGCGAACGGCAGCAGGACGAGTGTCAGCACGAAGCTCTGCGTGTACCGCGCCCGGCGGGTATAGGTGAAAGCCAGCAGCCCGCCGAGGGCGAGCACGAGCGCTGCGCCGGGCAGAAAACTCTGCGCCGTGATCCCGTTCATCACACTTTGAAATAAGCTGTCCATCATCGTTTATCCTTTCCGATTTTGAGTTTGCGACGCGAGGTATGCGCGCCCGTATTTGGAAAACGGGATCGGCCGGATCTCCAGCGCGCTCAGCGCGCGCGAGAACCAGAACGGCATCCCGCCGGAGGCTTTGACCTCCATCAGCGTCTCTCCCGGCGAGAGCAGCGGCGCGCCGCCGTCCCCGGAAAGCAGATCGAGATCCGCGCCGCGCCAGCGGATGTTCTCGTCCAGCGTAATGCGAAGATCCCCTTCGCCGTCATAGGCGATCCGGTCGGCGCAGAGGACGTCTGCGGGCTCGAGCTCGCCGTAGAAGTCGAGGAACCACTCGATCTCCCGCGTGATCTGCGTCTCCTGCTGCGGGGTCTGCCCGCCGCAGAGCCACGCCCACGCCTCCCGGTACGGCAGCGCGACGCGGCGCTTGTAGACGACGCCTTGAAACTTCTTTTTCAGCTCCACGAAGGCGGGACTTTCCGGCCCCGGAACGCCGTAGGTGCGCAGCCGGAGCTTTTCCTTATACACCGGCCCTTCGAGCGACGTGCGGATGAGCCGCCGGTCCGGCGTATCGAAATAGAGGCTGCAAACGGTCGTCCGCCCATATTCGTCCGGGCGCACGCGCCCCCGCACGATCTCCCGCAGCGCTTCGCGCTCCTCCGCCGAGAGCAGGTACTTGAGCTCCACGCGCCGGAACACCCCGGTGAACTTCGGCATACGGTTTCACCCCGCTGAAATGAATTGACCATGCGTTTATTGTATCCACGAAATGTGACGGACCCGTGAAAGAAACCTGAGTTTCCTCGGAAAACCGCTCTCTCCCCGCCTTGCGCTTCCCCGATTTCTATGGTATAATACGGGCAAAGCCCGATTCGGCGCCTAGCGGCGCGGCGACGTTTGCCCTACGTTGGCTCACAGGAAACAGAGGCAAATTCTCTCCACATACCCTGCGTTCGGCGCGGGGGAACGCTTCCCGGAACCGCTGGCGAAGTTCGCGAAGCGAACGACCAACGCGACTTAAAAGTCTTTTGGCCCTACCTTTTCTTCAGAAAAGGTAGGCGCGGGCAAAGCCCGTTTCGTCTGCTCTACATTAGCTCGCGGAATGCGGAGGCGAACTTCCCACACAAACCCAGCCTCTGGCGCGGGACAAAACCCGCCGGAACCGCTGGCGAAGTTCGCGGAGCGAACGACCAACGTGCGGGCAAAGCCCGTTTCGTCTGCCCTACATTAGCTCACAAAAAGCGGAGAAAAACGCCTCATACAAATCCAGACTCCGGCGCGACCGCAAAAGCCAGCATGAAGCCGGAGAAATCCCCTTTCTTGCGCAGCACGTACGGCGCGGGGTGCGAGGGCGTTTGTTCAGTGACGGTAAGCGCGCGCAGCGCGCGAAAACGCGACGCAAAAGTCTTTTGCCAAGCTTTTCTTCAGAAAAGCTTGAGGAGGAAATATGTACGGAAACGAATATTTTCAGTTGTTCATGAAAACGGAAAACTTCCCGGCGGAGAGCCGCGCGCCGCTGAGCGAAGCGTTCGCGAAGCTCACCGCGGCGAAGGACTGCGGCCCGCTGCTGCAAACGGCGGAGGACGCGCTGTTCGGCGGCAAAGAATGGCGCGAGGCGATCGCGCCGCCGCTGAAGGAGGTCAGCGAGCGGACGGGCATCCACCCCTACACTGTGGACCTGCTGTTCCTCGTCGCGGAAAGCGAGCGCCTGCGCGCGGACTACAAAGCGGCGGGGCTGGACGAAGCGATCTTCTGGAATTCGATGGCGGACCTGCTCTATAAGCTCGTCGAATGCCATGACATCTACGGCATCTGGGGCACGTTTGTCGCGTGGTGGCACCCGTGGTTCTACACGAGGAAGCGCTTCGCGTTCGGACGGCTGCAATTCGAGGCCGTTCCGTTTGAGGACGCCGCGCCGGTAACGGTCGGCGGGCACACGGTCCGCCCCGGGGACACGGTCTACAATATGCACATTCCCTCGGCGGGGCCGCTGACCAAGGAATCCCGGCTGGACGCGTACCGCCGCGCCTACGAGTTCTACAGGAAAACGGACGGCGAATGGCTCTGCTTCGTCTGCGAATCGTGGCTGCTGTTCCCGCCGTACCGGGAGATCCTCTCCCCGACCTCGAACATCGTCAGCTTCATGGACGATTTTCACATCTACTTCGAGGAGAAAAGCGAATTCTACGACAACTGGCGCGTTTTCGGCAAGGACTTTGAAAAGCCCTTTGCCGAGCTCCCGGAGGACACCTCGATGCGCCGCGCGTTCAAGAAATACCTGCTCGCGGGCGGCGGCGCCGGCGCGGGGTACGGGCTCTTCTTCTTCAACGGAAAAGAATTCATCAAATAAACGGAAAGGCTGAAACCAACATGAAACTCGGAATCGTGGGCCTGCCGAACGTCGGCAAGAGCACCCTCTTCAACGCGATCACCAATGCGGGCGCGCAGAGCGCGAACTACCCCTTCTGCACCATCGAGCCGAACGTCGGCACGGTCGCCGTGCCGGACAAGCGGCTCGACCGGCTCGCGGAAATGTACGAGCCGGAAAAGTACACGCCCGCCACGATCGAATTCGTCGACATCGCGGGCCTGGTGAAGGGCGCGTCGAAGGGCGAGGGCCTCGGCAACAAGTTTCTCGCGAACATCCGCGAGGTGGACGCGATCGTCCACGTCGTGCGCTGCTTTGAGAACGACGACATCATCCACGTGGAGGGCAGCATCGACCCGGCCCGCGACATCGAGGTGATCGACCTCGAGCTGATCCTCTCGGACATGGAGGTCCTCGATCGCCGCATCGACAAGACGAAAAAGCTCCTCAAGGGGGACAAATCCTATCAGACGGAGCTCGAACTCCTCGAGCGCGTCCGCGAAGCGCTCGACGCCGGGAAGCCCGCCCGCAGCGTGTCCTGCAGCGAGGAGGAATCCGCCGTCCTCTCAACGGTGAACCTGCTGACCTTCAAGCCGGTCATCTTCGCCGCAAATCTCTCCGAGAAAGATTTCGCCGACGGGCTCGAGAACAACCCGCGCCTTGCCGCCGTGCAGAAGATCGCCGACGAACAGCACGCCGCCGTGCTGCCGATCTGCGCCGAGACCGAAGCGCAGATCGCCGGGATGGACCCGGAGGAAAAGGAGCTGTTCCTCGCCGACATGGGCCTCACCGAATCCGGCCTCGACCGACTCATCGCGGCGTGCTACGATCTTCTCGGCCTGATGAGCTACCTCACCGCGGGCAAACCCGAGGTCCGCGCGTGGACCATCCAGAAGGGCACGCGCGCGCCGCAGGCCGCCGGCAAGATCCACAGCGATTTCGAGCGCGGCTTCATCCGCGCCGAGGTCATCTCCTTCGACGACCTGATGGCCTGCGGCTCGATGGCCGCTGCCCGCGAGAAGGGCCTCGTCCGCAGCGAGGGCAAGGAATACGTCATGCAGGACGGCGACATCGTCCATTTCCGCTTCAACGTTTGACTTACTTTTCTTGAAAGAAAAGTAAGCAAAAGAACTTCTGGGTCGCGGGGTGCGCGCTTGCGTGCGCTTACCGTTTCCGAACTTAGCCCCGCGCAGTCCGCGCCGTATCTGCTGCGCGGACAAGAAGATTTCTCCAGTTCTCGGCAAGCCACCGTAACACAAACGTAAGCGGCTTTGCCGCCTTTTCTTGAAAGAAAAGTCGGCAAAAGAACTTTTGCGTCGCGTTGGTCGTTCGCTCCGCGAACTTCGCCGGTGTGTCTGGGAAGCATTGCCCCGCGTTATAAGCTGGCTTTATGTGGGAAACTCGCTCCTGCTCCCCGTAAATCCCGCGCAGGGCAAAATGAAGTCGGCAAAAGAACTTTCGCGTCGCGTTGGTCGTTCGCTCCGCGAACTTCGCCGGTGTGTCTGGGAAGCATTGCCCCGCGTTATAAGCTGGCTTTATGTGGGGAACTCGCTCCCGCTCCCCGTAAGCCCGCGCAGGGCAAAGGAAAGCGGCTCTACCGCCGCTTTCGGCAAGCCAACATAAAGAAAACGCCTCCCCTCAGAAAAAGGGGAGGCAAATTTTTATGGGGTCTGGGGTTTAGGCGGGCAGCATCCCGTCCCGCAGAAGGCGGTCCCGATCCGCCTCGATGATCTTCACAGTGCGCGTCGGCTCCACCGCGCGGGTCGTGCGCAGGACATATCCATCGCCGATCATTTTGAGCAGCGCCTTTTTGACCTCGCCCCGGGGGATCGAATTGCGCCGGGACACCGTGTTGATCGTCCCGAGGAACGTCGGGATAATGCTCGGGTCCTCCGCCACGGACAGCAGGTTCTCGATCAGCGCCTTCGTGGCGCGGTCCATCGTCTCCACCTTGCGCGGCAGCTCCGCGGTCTCCGTGGCGACGGCCTGCAGATGCGCGGAAAAAGAATTCCGCACGCCGTAAACGGCCACATCCTTCCGGCGCTTCTGCGTCAGGTATTTCACGACGGTCTGAAAATGCCCGTCTCCCGTAAAAATGACATACGTCCCGATTTTCGGATGCTCGGCGGCATACTGGTAAATGTAGTCCAGCATGATGAAATCCGTCATGTCCTTTTTATAGTGGTTGAACGTATTGCCGGTCTCGATGATCGTGTTCGTAATGCGCCGCAGGCGGGGCAGCTCCTCGCTGATCGCCCCGGAAAAATTGCCGAACACCAGAATATCCTGCAAATGCCACCGCTTTTCCAGCTCGGCCCGCCACGCTTCCGGGTCCGGCTTCAGATGATACAGGTTCTGGTACGAATAATACCAGTATTCATAATCGACGAACGCGATGGCGCGCTCCTTGTCTCCCCCTCTTCTCCAAAAGGAAAACACCGTTTTCACCTCCCTTCTTCGGTTTTTGCGGCCCGATGCCGCCGCTCTAGTATAGCACACCTCGCCCAAAAAAGCAAGCGGGCCGCTTTTTCCCCGTCCCGCTTGACTTTTTCCTTTGGATATGGCACAATAGCACCAGAAACAACGATAAAGCGGCAAGGGCCGCTTTGGGAGGAGCCAGTATGCAGAATCACATTCCGAACTACCCGCGCCCGCAGCTCATCCGGGAGCGCTGGGCACTGCTGGACGGCCCGTGGGATTTCGCCTTCGACGACCACAACGTCGGCGAAATGAACGGCTGGCAGCGGATCTTTCCGAAACAGTACGGCATCCTCGTTCCGTTCACCTATGAGACGGCCGCGAGCGGCATCGGCATGGAGGAGCTCCACGAGCACGTGTGGTACTCGAGGACCTTCACGCCGGAGGAAAACGCCGAATGCGTCCTGCTCCACTTTGAGGGCAGCGACTACCGCACGCGCGTCTTCGTGAACGGGCAGTTCGCCGGGGAACATCGGGGCGGCTACGCCCGGTTCTCCTTCGACATCACCTCGCTGCTGCGGCCCGGGGAAAACACGCTGACCGTCCATGTGGAGGACAGCGCGAGCCGCAGCCAGCCGCGCGGCAAACAGCGCTGGCAGCCGCAGAGCTTCGCGTGCTGGTATGTGCAGACGACCGGCATCTGGAAATCGGTCTGGCTGGAATACGCGCCCGCCGCGCGCGTCACCGGGCTGAAGCTGACACCGTGCCTCTCCGAGGGGGCGGTCTGCATCGAGGCCAGCCTGACGCCGGAAGCGAACGGCGCGATCCTCGCCGCCGACGCTTCGTTTGACGGCGTGCCGGTCGGCAGCGGCTCCGTCGAGGTGAAGGACGGGCGCGCCTTCATCCGGCTCGACGTGCGGAGCCTCGCGGTCTCGGACTGGGGCGTGCGCACCTGGACTCCGGACCACCCCGACCTCTACGACCTCGACCTCGTGCTGCTGCAGAACGGCCGCGCGGCGGACACGGTCTGCTCCTATTTCGGGATGCGCGAGATCTCCATCCACGACGGGAAGGTCCTGCTCAACGGCAGCCCGCTCTACCAGCGGCTGATCCTCGACCAGGGCTATTGGCCGACGAGCGGCCTCACGCCGCCGAGCGAAGAAGCGCTCGTCACCGACATCGAAAAGATTCGGCAGCTCGGCTTCAACGGCGTGCGCAAGCACCAGAAGGTCGAGGACGAACGCTTCCTCTATTTCGCGGATGCGATGGGCCTGCTCGTCTGGAGCGAATTCCCGGCGACGTTTGAATTCACCGACGAAGCCGTGGAAAACATGACGCGCGAGTGGGTGGAGGTCGTGCGGCAGAATTACAGCCATCCCTCCATCGTCACCTGGACGCCGTTCAACGAGAGCTGGGGCGTCCCGGAGATCGCGCACGACGAGCGCCAGCAGAGGTTCACGGAGAGCATCTACGCCCTGACCAAGGCCATCGACCCGATGCGGCCCGTCATCTCGAACGACGGCTGGCGGCACACCTACTCCGACCTTCTCACGCTCCACGATTATGAAGCAAGCGGCGACCGCTTCTTCGACCGCTACATCCACCCGGAGGACTTCTTCGACAATTCCGAGCCGTATAGCACCGCTGGGCAGTTTTTCGCCTACGCGGACGGCTACGAATACGGCGGCGAGCCGGTGCTCATCAGCGAATTCGGCGGCATCGCCATCTCCGGCGGCGAAGGCTGGGGCTACGGCGACAAGGTGGAGGGAGAAGCGGACTTCCTCGCACGGTTCAAGTCGATCACCGAGGCGATCCAGTCCCTGCCGTACGTCGTCGGGTACTGCTACACGCAGGTGACGGACGTCCAGCAGGAGGTCAACGGCCTCATGGACATGGACCGCAATTTTAAGGTCGACCCCGACGCGGTCCGCCGGATCAACCTGCAGCAGCCTATCGTTTGACGGTATTTGGGTGCGCTTTGCCGGTCGCAGACCGCAAACAGACGGTATCCAAAGGGGCTTCCCATCTCGGGAAGCCCCTTCATTTTATGTTTTGGCACAGACCGGGGGCGTGTCTCGCGGACCGCGCTCCGAAAGCCTGCCGCGTCCCCGGGTCGCCCCATCCAAAAAGCGAGCGGTCCCCCCTCCGGCGGAACGTGGACCGGGCCCATCAGCGCCGGGACCGACGGCATCCGCGAGCGGGAACAGGAAGGACGGCAAAACGCCACTTTCGTCGGGAACGTCCTGCTTTCATGCGCTAAAGTGTTTGCGGGTTCGCTTGCCCGGGTGCGGCGCGACGGCATGGAAAGATCGCGGCTGTTCGGCGGGAAAGTCGGAAACTGCGGAGAGCGGATTCGGTGCGCCGGATTTTCTCTCTGGTGTTTTTCGCGGCGCAACGGTTGCCGCTGTTCTTCGCCTGCCCGCAGGCGGGCGGCTGACTTTCAGAGGGTTACGTGTGCGGCGGGAAAGGCGCAAAGCCGCGAAGGACAGATTCGGTGCTCCGGACTTCCTATGTTGGTGTTTTTCGCGGCGTGCCCGTTGCCGCAGTTCTTCGCCTGCCCGCAGGCGGGCGGTGTTCGCGAGGGTGGGCATTTCGGGATGGCGGAAAATTGTTGCGGGAGTCATGGGGACGCGCGGTGCTTTAGCAACCCCGGACAGGAGTACGGCATCCGCAAGGGCGGGTGTTCCGGAAGATAGCGGGCTGGCGAGAGGTTTCGCCGGGCGGCGGGCTTGCGGGGGTTAGGTGCGCGGGGCGGGGGCGGCGCGGGAGAGTCGGCGCAGGGCGCGGACGCCCGCGACGATCCCGAGGGGGAAGAGCACGCAGAAGAGCATCCCGGTCTTCAGCCCGAGCTGGTCGGGGGTGGCTGTTGGGAAGTGCTCTAGGAGCGCCGCGTTTTCGGAGACAGCGGCGGAGACCGCGCCCATCAGCGCGGGACCGGCGGCATCCGCGAGGGCGGGCATTTCGGGATAGCGCAGACCGCGTCCATTAGCGCGGGGCTGGCGAGAGGTTCGTCGGGCGGCGGGCTTGCGGGGGTTAGGTGCGCGGGGCGGGGGCGGCGCGGGAGAGACGGCGCAGGGCGCGGACGCCCGCGACGATCCCGAGGGGAAAGAGCACGCAGAAGAGCATCCCGGTCTTCAGCCCGAGCTGGTCGGGCGTGGCCGCGGGGAAGTGCTCTAGGAGCGCCGCGTTTTCGGAGACGGCGGCGGAGACCGCGCCCATCAGCGCGGGACCGGCGGCGCAGCCCACGTCCCCGAGGACGGCGAGCACGCCGAACATCGCCGTGCCGCCCTTCGGGTAGACCGCGGCGGTCAGGGAGAAGGTGCCGGGCCACATCAGGCTGACGGAAAGCCCGCAGAGCGCGCAGGAGAGGAGCGAGAGCACCGGGTTCTCGAACAGCGCCGCGCCGAGATAGCACAGCAGGCAGAGCGCGCCGCAGGCCGTGAGCGCTTTGAACAGGTTGATCTTCTCGCCGAAGACCCCGTAAAACGTGCGGCCCGTCCCCATGAGCACGGCGAAAAAGCACGGCCCGAGCAGGTCCCCGACGACCTTCGGCACGCCGAGCCCGCGCTCCGCGAAGAACGAGCTCCACTGGCTCATCGCGAGCTCGCTCGCGCCCGCGCAGAGCATCAGGACGAGCGCGATCAAAAAGACCTTCGACCGCGCCAGCGCGCGCAGGGGCGTCTTTTCGTTCTCCGGGACTGGCGGCATCAGCGGGACCTTCAGGAACCGGAACAGGTTGTAAAACGGCAGCATCGACCAGAGCATCGGGATGACGAACCACAGCCCCTCCCCGAGGACGCGCAGCAGGAGCGTCGTGAGGAGCACCACGCCGACCTGCCCCCAGCAGTAAAACGAATGGAGGAGGCTCATCGCGGCGGCCTTCGCCTCCCCGGGGCAGGACTCGACGATCGGGGAGATCAGCACCTCGATCATCCCGCCGCCAAAGCCGTTGATGACCGTCGCGAGGACGAGCCCGAAAAACGGCGCGGGCAGCACGCGCGGCAGGATGCCGAGGAGCGCGAGCCCGAGGAACGCCGCGCCGTGCGCCAGCACCGCCGACCGCCGCCAGCCGATGCGGTCCACGTACCGCACGGCGACGACATCCGTCGCGACCTGCGTGACGAAGTTGCAGAGGATGAGCGCAGAGAGCTGCGCGTAGGAGACGCCCATCTCCCTCTGGAAGATCACAAAGAACAGCGGGGAGAGGTTGTTGACGATCCCCTGCGTGATATACCCGCGATAGCAGGCGAAGATGGTGCTTTGAAAGCGGTCTTTGGCGGTTTTTCGCATATCGGTTGCTCCCTCGAAACGGTGTCTTCCCCTATTATACAGCAGCGCGCCGTTTTCTGCCACACTTTTTTGAATGGGCGTGCGGGGCCAGGAGAAGCGGACGGTAGATTTTTTCACATTTTCCCGGTATACTTTCTGGGAAAGGAACGCGGCTGACAGGCCGCACGGAAAAAAAGGAGGAAACGATGGACAGGACCTATGCAAAATTCCTGCGGCGCGGCATCGACCTTGCGCCGCTCGGCGCGGCGCGCCGGGAGGACAACGCGCCGTATTTCTGCACGCCGAAGGGCGCGTCTATTTTCGGCTGGGCGGGCGTGGACGGCATCCACTTCTGCTTCGTCCGGGGATTCGGCGGAACGGTCTTCGCCGTGAGCCCGATGGAACCGCCGGAATGCGTCCGGCCCGTGGCGCGGGACTTCGCGGATTTCCTGCGGCTGCTCCTCGCCTGCGGGGACACCGCGGCGCTGGAACAGGCGTGGATGTGGGACGAAGCGCAGTTCGATGCTTTTCTGCGGGAAAACCCGCCCGCAGAGGAACAGAAAGCGGTGATGGCGGAGATCGCCGAAACGTTCGGCCTCACCCCGATGGAGCGGCCGTGGGCGTACATCAAAGCGCTGCAGGCTTCTTTCGACCTCAGTAAGATCCCATACACGGAAGACTACTATGATCTGGACATGAACCCCGCCGCGGAGCCGACGCCGCCGGAGTGGGAGGTCTACTTTGAGGGGAACTTCTGGGGGCACAGCGGCAGGGACCGCGCGGGGAAGGAGATCGCGCTCGGCAGGGAGTTCGACTGGGCCGGGCGGCACTGGGCGATCCCGGCGGCGTACAGCTGCGCCAAGGGGCTCGTGGTGGACTTCTGTATGCAGGTGGAACCGGAGGAGATCCGCGCCTTTCTGGAAAAGTGGAAGCTGTATCGCGAGGAGGACCCGATCGCGGACCTCACGCGGGAACAGCAGATCCGGATGGAGTGGGAAAACCCGCTCCTGCTGCGGTTCACGCCCGTGTTGGAGTTGAACGGAAGGCCGCTGCGGATGTCCCACGGGTGCAGCGTGAGCTTCAATCCCTGCGTGCCGGAGGGGGTCATCAACGAGCTCGAGGCCAAATGGGTCGTGGAGCACTACGGGCTGGACGCGTCGTTCGGGTGGGTCATCTCGCGGTACGCGTTCCCGTGGGGGAGCAGGCGGCGGCCCGATCTGAAAACGCTCGCTCTCGACATGGAGCGGCAGCCGGACCGACTGCCCGGGCCGCACTTCACGGCGCGGCGGGCGGGCGACGCTTTTTCGTTTGTGCACCCCGTCAGCGGGACGGCATACACGCTCACCGTGCGGGAGCTGGAACGCCGAACGCTCCCGGAGCGGGCATTCGGTTCGCGCGAATTCTTTTACCCGAGGCATACCGTCGCGATGAAGTACACGCTCACCCCGGAGACGGAGGAGGAGATCACGGTCTCGGACTGCACGGAGAGCGACCGGCCGCTGGCGATCGCGCCGCCGGACCCGATGCGCCCCGCCGCCGTGTCCGACGTCGCGGTGATCGGCGTCATCGGCGGCGCGGACGGCCCGACTGCGGTTTCCGTCTCGGGAAAACCGGAGGGGAAGCTGCGCGCGGCGTTCTCCGCGCTGCGCTTCGAGCCGGTGGAAGGCAACGTCGAGTGGCGCGTGGAGTTTCAGGTCCGGCGGGCGGAGGTGGGGCGGTTCACGTTGCTCTGACGGGCGTTTTTTCGGAAAAGCCGCCGGGCGCGCATAACGCGGCCGGCGGTATTTTCTGCGCTGGGCTTTGAGCCGGAGGAGGGAGACGTCGAAGTGGCGCCGTGGAGTTTCAGGTCCGGCGGGCGGAGACGGGACGGTTCACGCTGCTCTGACGGGCGTTCTTTGCGTTGCACAGATGGGCGGCGTTGGTTTTTTCGGAAAAAGCTGTTGATTTTACAGGGGAAATATTGTAAAATAAGAACAGACAAGCGGCCAGCGCCGCGGATGAATTCAACAAAGGAGTTGTTTCAGCATGAAATTAGGCGTTCTCACCAACGTCGTCGGCTCCCGTCCGTTCGAGGAGGCCCTCAAGTATTTCCAGTCCATGGGCATCCAGATGATCGAGATCGGCTGCGGCGGGTATCCGGGCAAGGATCACTGCGACCCCGAAGTGCTGCTCCACGACGAGGAGAAGTACAAGGAGTGGTGCGCGCTCATCGAGAAGTACGGCATGGAGGTCAGCGCGTTCTCCTGCCACGGCAACCCGATCCACCCGAACAAGGAGATCGCGGCGGCCTTTGACCACGATATGCGCAACGCCGTCCTGATGGCGGAAAAATACGGCCTGCATCAGATCAACTGCTTCTCCGGCTGCCCGGGCGACAGCGAGACGAGCCAGTACCCGAACTGGGTCACCTGCCCGTGGCCGGACGACTTTGGCAAGATCCTCGAGTACCAGTGGAAGGTTCTCATCGACTACTGGAAGGAATTCGTCGCGTTCGCGAAGGCGCACGGCGTCAACAAGATCGGCCTTGAGCTGCACCCGGGCTTCTGCGTCTACAACACCCAGACGCTGATGAAGCTCCGCGAGGCGGTCGGCCCGGAGATCGGCGCGAACTTCGACCCGTCCCACCTGATCTGGCAGGGCATGGACCCCGTCACGGTCATCCGCGAGATGGGCGACGCGATCTTCCACGTCCACGCGAAGGACACGCGCATCGACCAGCGCAACACCGCCGTCAACGGCGTGCTCGACACGAAGACCTACGCGGACGAGATCCATCGCTCCTGGATCTTCCGTTCCGTCGGTTACGGCAACGACGAGCTTTACTGGAAGGACATCGTCTCCGCGCTGCGCATGGTGGGCTATGACTATGTGATGTCCATCGAGCACGAGGACAGCCTCATGAGCCAGAACGAGGGCCTGCAGAAGGCCGTCGAGATGCTCAAGTCCGTCATCACCTTCGAGCCGAAGATGACCGAGCT
>CANQIG010000003.1 GCA_947623765.1 uncultured Clostridia bacterium
ACAGCGGGGATTACGATACGGACTTTATGCGCTCGCGCGAAACGGAAGGGAGTGAACCGACGGCATGAATCTGATGGGCCTTTTCAAATCTCCGCAAAACGAACTCGAAAAGGGCGGCAAGCAGCCCGCGACGCAGGAGGAGACCCACGAGGTCACGGTCGTCTGCCCGAAGTGCGGGACGGAGACGCCGGTCTCCGAGCTCTGGGAGAGCCAGAACGTCTGCCGGTGCGGGCATCATTTCCGACTGACCGCGCGGGAGCGCATCACGTTTTTCGCGGACGAGGACAGCTTCACCGAGCTCTGGCCGGAGCTGACGAGCCACGACGTGCTCGGGTTCCCGGGCTATGAGCAGAAGCTCAAGAGCGCGCGCCTCGCGACGCGCGAGAAGGAGGCGGTCGTCTGCGGGACGTGTACCGTAAAGGGCGAGCGCTGCGCGATGTTTGTGATGGACCCCCACTTCATGATGGCCAGCATGGGCACCGTCGTGGGGGAGAAGATCACGAGGCTGTTTGAGTTCGCGACGGAGCAGCGGCTGCCGGTGGTGGCGTTTACCGCAGCGGGCGGCGCGCGGATGCAGGAGGGCATCCTCTCCCTGATGCAGATGGCGAAGACGAGCGGCGCGGTCCGGCGCCACAGCGACGCGGGGCTGTTCTACCTCGCGGTCCTTACGGACCCGACGACGGGCGGCGTCACGGCGAGCTTTGCGATGGAGGGCGACATCCTCATGGCGGAGCCCGGCGCGATGATCGGTTTCGCCGGGGCGCGGGTCATCGAGCAGACGATCCGCAAGCGCCTGCCGGACGGCTTCCAGCGGGCGGAGTTCCTTCTCGAGCACGGCTTCCTCGATCTCATCACGCCGCGCAAAAACCAGCGGGACGTGATCGCGGGGCTGCTCGCGATGCACGATCCGAAGCAGCAGGGCCTGTGTGTGGAATACGGTTTGGAAGGAGTGGAGCGCATTGGCGACGGCGTATGATAAGGTGCAGCTTGCCCGAAGCCGAAACCGGGCGACCGGGCTCTCCTTTATCGAGAATATCTTTACGGATTTCATCGAGCTGCACGGCGACCGGCGCTTTGCGGACGATCCCGCGATCGTGGCGGGGCTCGCGAAGCTCGGCGGCCGGACGGTGACGGTGATCGCCGTCGAGAAGGGCGGCGACACCAAGGACAAGGTGCGGCGCAATTTCGGTTCCCCGAACCCGGAGGGCTATCGCAAGGCGCTTCGGCTGATGCGGCAGGCGGAGAAGTTCCACCGGCCGGTGATCTGCTTTGTCGACACGGCGGGCGCGTTCTGCGGCATCGGCGCGGAGGAGCGCGGGCAGGGACAGGCGATCGCCGAGAACCTCTACGAGATGATGGGCCTTCGCACGCCGATCCTCTCCGTGCTGATCGGCGAGGGCGGCTCGGGCGGCGCGCTGGCGCTGGCCGTCGCCGACCGCGTCTGGATGCTGGAGAACGCGGTGTATTCGGTCGTTTCGCCGGAGGGCTGCGCGAGCATCCTCTGGAAGGACGCGAAGCGCGCGAAGGACGCCGCCGAGTCCTTAAAGCTCACGGCGGCGGACATGGAGCGCTGCGGCGTGGTGGAGCGCGTCATCAGCGAATCGGGCAGGAGCGACAAAAAGGACCTCTTCGAGCGTGTGGGCGAGATGCTCGCCATCGAGCTGGACCGCCTCTGCGAGACCGACCCCGAGGCGCTTTTGCAGCGGCGCTATAAGCGGTTTCGCGCATTTTGAACGGCATTTCCGGGCTTCCCGTTTCGGCGGGGAGCCCTTTGATTTTCCTCAAAAATGTGCAGATTCTTTTATGTTTATTCTTTACATTTGATTGCGCGCGTACTATAATAAGTGCAGAAGACGGATAAAATTTCCGTCGTGGAAAATAAAGGAGGAGACAATATGGCAAAAGTTATCGGGGGACAGAACGTCCCGAATCTGCCGTGGCAGGACAAGCCCGTCGGCTATGACAAGCCCATCTGGCGCTACGACCAGAACCCGATCATCCCGCGCGACCTGACGCCCATCGCGAATTCCATCTTCAATTCCGCGGTCGTGCCCTTCGAGGGCAAGTTCGCGGGTGTGTTCCGCGCCGACAACCGCGGCCTGCAGATGGACATTTTCCCGGGCTTCTCGGACGACGGCATCCACTGGAACATCAGCGCCGACCCGATCGTCTTCGAGCCCGCGCCGGGCTGTGACCCGGTCGTGACCGAGAAGCAGTACCGCTACGATCCGCGCGTCTGCTGGATCGAGGACCGCTACTACATCACCTGGTGCAACGGCTACCACGGCCCGACCATCGGCGTCGGCTATACGTTCGACTTCAAGAAATTCTATCAGTGCGAGAACGCGTTCCTGCCCTACAACCGCAACGGCGTGCTCTTCCCGAAGAAGATCAACGGCAACTTCGCGATGGTCTCGCGCCCGAGCGACACCGGCCACACGCCGTTCGGCGACATCTTCTACAGCGAGAGCCCGGACCTCACCTTCTGGGGCAAGCACCGCTATGTCTTCGGCACGAGCGGCCTCGCCGGGTGGCAGGCGAAGAAGGTCGGCCCCGGCCCCACGCCGATCGAGACAGACGAGGGCTGGCTGATGATCTACCACGGCGTGCTGAACTCCTGCAACGGCTTCGTCTACCGCTTCGGCGTCGCGCTGCTCGACCACGACAAGCCGTGGGTCGTCAAGGAGCGCGGCCTGTTCTACGTCTTCGGCCCGGAGGAGCCGTATGAGCTCACGGGCGACGTGCCGAACGTCACCTTCCCGTGCGCGAACGTCGTCGACAAGGACACGGGCCGCATCGCGATCTACTACGGCGCGGCGGACACCGTGACGGGCCTCGCGTTCACGACGGTCGACGAACTGCTCGCGTATATGCGCAAGTACCCGCATCCCTGCACTGGCGAGGAGTATGCCTCCTACGGCAAGAAGTTCTCCGCGCAGGAATGGGATTGGAAGTTCTGATATTTTCCGGCAAAGTGCAAAACGGCTCCCGCTTCCCCTTATGTTTGGGGCGGCGGGAGCCGTGTGTTTTGTATGTTTTAGCGGGAAAACACGCACCGGCTCTGCCGGTGCGTGTAGAAAAGCTTTCGCTGCAAGCATCGAGCGAAGAGAGAAAGGAATCTTGCATAGGTCGCCATTCTGAAAAAACCATACGGGCACGGGAATTGCCCGCTTATGGGCGGCGGGGCGAGTGATGCAAGTGGTAAACCATTCAACGCGTCTTTAGATGTGTGCCGGGAACAGGTCCTTTCAGGGCTTTCCCAAGCCGTCGGCTTCGAGCCACCGGCTTCGCCGGTGGTCCTGACTTTCAAATTGGGTCAGAATTGCCGCAGGGCGCGGGCGGGGACTAGCGGTTCAGGATGAGGACGCCCGCCGTAAGGTACACCGCGAACGCGCACCAGAGGACGTAGGGGAGAAAGAGCTTTCCGGCGAGCGGGACGGCGCGGAAAAAGAGATACGCGGTGATCGCCGCAAGGACGAAAAGCACCGCGGCGAGCGCCGTCGCCCAGCCGTAGGACGCGGAACGGAAGAACACGACGGGCCAGAAAAAGTTCACCGCGAGCTGCGCGGCGAAAAAGCCGAGCGCGAACCACCGGCCGTCCCGCGCGCGCTCGAAGACGAGATACGACGACGCGCCGATCATCGCGAAGAGCAGGGTCCAGACGGCGGGGAAGACCCACCCCGGCGGCGCGGCGGGCGGCAGGCGCAGGGCGCGGTACGCCCCGAATTTAGCGCCGGACGCGAGATTCGAGAGGAGCCCGAGGAGCTCCGCGGAGAGGATCCCGATGACGGTCCCGTACAGCGTTTCTTTTTTGATCCGTTTCACTGGCGACACGCTCCCGTTTTTTGTTTCACGGTAAAAGCGTATGCGGGAAACGGCGCGGGTATGCGCTCATTCTTCCTTGACGAGGTGGAGCTTGTCCTTGATGTCCGAGGAGGAGATGCCGGGCGTGCGGTCCAGATAGACGACCTTGCAGTAGTCCCGCAGGTATTCAAAGCGCGGGCTGTCCTTCCAGTCGCTCCCCATGACCACGACGTCCACCTGATACGTCTTCACGTCGTCGAGCTTCTGCTCCCATGTGTCCTCCGGGATCACGAGGTCGACGTACCGCACTGCCTCGAGCATCCGCTTGCGCGTCTCGTAATCGTGGAAGGCGGTCTTCCCCTTGATCTCGTTGAATGCGTCCGTCGAGAGGCCGACGATGAGGTAGTCCCCGAGTTCCTTTGCGCGGCGCAGGAGGTTGATATGTCCGTAATGCAGGAGGTCGTAGGTGCCGTATGTCAAGACGCGGATCACGCTGATCCCTCCGTTTCCGTGAGCAGCTTTTGGGTGAGCGCCGCGACGCGCGCCGCGGCTTTTCCGTCCGCGAGGCCGCAGAATTTCTCCCGGAACGGCGCGACCTTTTCCGCTTCAAAGTCCCCCGTGCGGACCGCCTCCCGGAGCGCCTCCTCGGTCTGGACGATCTTCCCGGGCACGAACGGCGCGAATTCGTAGTAGAAGTCGCGCGTCGCGGTGTAAGCGGCGAGGTCGAACGCGTAGAAGAGCATCGGGATGCCCCGCATGGATGCCTCAAAGACGCAGGAGGAGTAGTCGGTGATCAGAAGGTCGGTCACAAAGAGCAGGTCGTTCAGCTCGCTCTCGTCGGAGAGATCGAGGATGCGGCCCTCGTATTCCGGCGGGAGGACGAAACGCTTTTTGCAGAAGGGGTGGAGCTTGAGGAGCAGGACGGTCTCGGGCCCGGCGGCGTCGAGGAGCGCGGCGGGGGAGAAGCGGTCCAGCGGATAAAAAGCGGTCTTCGGTCCCACGCCGCGGAAGGTCGGCGCGAAGAGGATCACGCGCTTGCCTTTCAGCATCGGGTACGTTTCGTATAGCGCCTTTCTGGTTTTTTCCGCATAGGCGCCGTCGAAGAAGATGTCCGCGCGCGGCGTGCCGAGCGGCAGAAGGCGGTCTTCCGGCAGGCCGAACGCCTCGGCGTACGGCCCGACGGCCGCTTCGCCGGAGACGACCGCGTAGTCGTACTGGCGGTGGTTTCGGCTCGACTGCTTCGGCCCGCCCGGTTTCCCGACGCGGGAGAAGCCGACGGTCTTAAACGCGCCGACCGAGTGCCAGAGCTGGATCAGCCGGACGCCGGGCCGCCTGTCCACGTAGTTCAGCAGCCGGAAAAATTCGTCCACAAAGACGACCGAGGAGGTCGCGTAGAGATAGAGGAACCGCAGGACGGCCTTCGGGCGGAGGTGGAGGTTCGCGTCGTCCTTCAGGAGGAAGCGGAACTCCGGCGCGGGTGAGAGCTTTTCGAGCGCCGCCTGCACGAAGGCGGGGTTGCCGCTGAGATCGTTCCGGCGGCAGGAGAAGAAGGAGACGCGGTCCTTTTTCACGGGGCAGAAGAAGCAGACCGCGCGGTATAGCCGGTTCAGGACCTTCCGGATGGTCTCGCGCCCGACGGAAACGTGCCACAGCGCGCCGTACTGGACTTTGAGCTGCATCAAAAACCGGAGCGCTTTGCCCCGGCGCTTCCGAACGGAAGGGGACGCGGGGATCAGTGAAAACGCGGCTAAAAAGGCGTCCAGCAGGAACCAAGGGAGGAGCGCGACGGAGAGCGCCGCGAGCAGGACGCTGTGGACCGCCCGGATCAGCTTCGCGACGGGCCGCTTCCGCTTCGATTCCAGCGGCGTCTCGGGCATGGGGACCGCGTCGAAGCGGAGCGCCGCGCCGTCCGAAGGGACGGAGGCGAGAAACGGGTCCGCGGGGCTTTGCAGGGTGCAGTCCGCCGAAACGGGGAGCGGGAAAAAGGTGTTTGCTCCGTATGCCAGCTCGAACTGCAGGGAGGACGGCGCGAAGTTTCGGTCCGTGAAGACGTAGGAGACCTCGACCTTCGCGCTATAAAAGAGCACCGCGCTGGAAAAGGTCCCGTCCGGCCCGGCGGAGACGAGCTTCGCGGGGAGACGGCGGTCTTCGCCGTCCCGGAAGAAGCGAAGCGTCACGCGGGGGGACCGCACGGCGGGGTCGTACCCCGGGCAGACGATGCGAAACGCAAGGGAGAGCAGGTGGCGGCCGTTTTTGCGGCGCGTCCATTCGAGCTCCTGAATGGTCAGGGACAAGGGTTCGTTCAAGAGGATGCTCCTTTTTTCTCCCCGAGGGCGAGTGCGCGCACGAGTTCGGCGACGCGCGGGAGCGCCGCGCCGTCGTCGTTGGAGCGCGCGTTTTCCCGGAACGCCGGGAGCCGCTCGGGGGCAAGATCGTTTTGGGAGAGGACCCGCGCGAGCTCCTCCGTGGTGCGGACGAGCGGGCCGGGCAGAAGGTCGCGGGGGTCGAAATAGAAGTCGCGCTGCGCGGTATACGCTTCGAGATCGAACGCGTAGAGCACCGTGGGCAGCCCGAGGATCGCCGCCTCGAAGACGCACGAGGAGTAGTCCGTCACGAGGACGTCCGCCGCAAAGAGCAGGTCGTTCAGCGCGTCCGTGTCGGAGCAGTCGGCGAAGCGGTGCGCGAGATCCGGCGCGGCGTGGAACCGCTCCGAAAGGTACGGGTGCATCTTCACCGCGAGGACTGTGTCCTCCGGGAGCGCGCGCAGCAGATCGTCCACGGGAAAGCGGTCCGTCGGATAATACGCGCTGCCGTTCCCGCCGCCCCGGAAGGTCGGCGCGAAGAGCACGACGCGCTTTTGGAGAAAGCCGGGATGCGCGCGAAAGAAGCGGTCCCGCGCCGCCTGCCGCGCGGCGCTGTCGAACAGCGCATCGCAGGTCGGCGTGCCGAGCGGATACACGCAGCGGCTCGGGATGCCGAAGCCCTCCGCGTAGCAGAGCACGTCGCGGTCCCCCGCGACGGTCGCCGCGTCGTACTGCCGGTGATTTTTGGAGCTCTGCACGAGAGACGTGTCATGGCTGAGCCGCGAGAACCCGACGGTCTTCAGCGACCCCGCCGCGTGCCAGAGCTGCACGGTCTGCCGGCCCTTGCGCCGGGGGACGTAGCTCAAAAAGAGATAGTAGTCGTCGACGACGATCACTGCGGACGAGGCATGCAGCCGGAAAAAGCGCAGCAGGTTCTTCGGGGAGAACCGAGGCCCGTGCGCGAGGACGCGCAGCTCGAGCGCGTGATCGTTTTGGAGCGCGCCATAGACCAGCGCGGCGTTCCCCGAAAGCGCGCTCCCGCGTTCCGTGCAGAACGCGATCCGGCCCGGCTTCGGGCGCACGAGATAAAACGGCAGGTACAGCGCGCGCACCAGAACGGCGGCGAGGCGCTTCTTCTGCTCCTTTCGGTTGAGCGCGGGGAAGGCGAGCAGGTTCCGCAGGCCAGGACGCAGAGAGACGGGCCTTGCAGGCAGCAGGCCGGTCTCCGCCTCTGCGTTTTCCACAGTCCATCCCGGGAAGGTCCCGGAGAGCGAAAACGGGACCGGCTCCATGTTCCGCAGCAGGACGAGCCGGAGCGCGGAGAGGCGCTTTACGTCCCGAAAGAGATTCCAGAGTTCATAGGTATACGACGCTGTGCGCGTCCCATCCGCCTGCTCTGCCATGGGGAGCGGGAGGACGCGGTCCTCGTCCCTCGCAAAAAAGCGCACGGAGAACCGGGGACGGGATGCGGTCTCCGAAAGCGGGAAGGAAAGGCGCAGCGTGAGTTTCAGCCCGTCGAGCGCACCGAAAAGAGCGACCGGCCTCATGGGGCGTTCTCCCCGAGGTGTTCGAGAATGAGCGATGCGATGCGCTCGGCACAGTGCGTGTCGCGCGTCTCCACCTGCGTGTCCCGGAAGGACAGGAGCGCGTCCATGTCGTAGACGCCCGTGCGCATCGCTTCGGCGAGGCGGTCGGCGTCGCGGAACGAGCATCGGGGCATTTGCAGGAGCGGGTTGAAATTCAGCCCCTGCGCGGCCTCGTAGTCGTCGAGATCGGGAACGTAGAACCAGACGCGCTTCCCGAGGAGGCTCGCCTCGATGGAGATCGCGGAGTAATCGGTGACGACGTCGTCCGCCGCGGCGAGCAGCGTGAACGTGCCGATCCCCGGGCAGGTGAAAAGGCCGTCCGAAGCGCCGGGACGTTCGAGATCCAGCGGATGGAGCCGGGTGATCAGCGCGAAGCCCGCGCCTTGGACGGCTTCGGCGAGCGGCGCGGTCTGCGGGAACGCCCCGCGCCGGAAGGTCGGCGCGTAGAGGACGATGCGCTTCCCCGAAAGCTGCGGGTACCGCTTCAAAAGCCGCGCGCGGCACTTCGCGGGGTTCAGCTTCAGGATCGCGTCGACGCGCGGGATCCCGAGCACGCGGACCTGCTCGCGCCGCACGCCGAACGCCTCGGCGTAAATGTCCGCCGTGCGGCGGCTGGCCGCGAGGACACAGCTGTAATTTTTGTGCATGGACATTTTTTCGGCGATGTCGCCGTCGCGCCCGGCGCTTTTCGAGACGGACTGCAGGCCGAATTTTTTGATCGCGCCGAGCGAATGCCAGACCTGCAGGACGAAGAGCTCCCTGCGCTGGCGGAGCATACTGACCGGGATCTCGTACCCGTCGACGACGCAGACGCGCGCCGTCGCGAGGTGATACGCGCAGCGCAGCAGATGGAAGCCGTACAGGAATTTTTGCCCGAAGCCGTCCCCGAGCTCCCGGCAGAGGAAGACGGTCTTCGCGCGGCAGCCTGCGCGGCGCAGCGCTTTTTCGATCTGGAGGAAGTCCGGCCGCACCTCGTTCGACTGCCGGCTCATCATGACGATCTTCTCCTGCAGGGGGAGGCATTTCAGCGCCGCGTAGAGCGCGCCGTAAACGGCCCGGAACAGGTCGATGCAAAGGAGCAGGATCTTCTTTTTCACGGGGCGCGCCTCCTCCTTTTGGAAGATCTTCCGGCGGACATACCAGAACAGCTTACAGTATAACACAAAATCCGGCCGAAAGCTATGCTTTCGACACAAAATTTTGGATTTTTTTCTTTTTCGCGGAGAAAGCCTTGCGCACCGGGCGGACACGCCCCGCATACTATGCTGGTAGCCGGACGTGCTGTCCGGCGGAAAGGAGCCAGCATTTTGGCAGAGATCATGAAGGGGCAGTCCTGCCCCGTACGCGGCGCGGCGTCTCCGCTGCCCGAAGACACCGTCCCCGCGATGGCGTATGTGCCGTTCCAGCAGTGGGGACAGATCTACGAGCAGGCGGAGCGCGCGCTGGACGCCGGGACGCTGTTCCCGGTCCTCGACAAGCCGTTTTACGGAAGGGAGGGCGCGCCGAGATGAACGAACAGATGCGGTTGAAGCGGCGGATCTCCGCCGTGGGCTTTGCCATGTGGGAGCTGCATCTCTATCTCGACTCCCACCCCTACTGCGCGGATGCGGCGAAGAACCTCGCCGAGTACCGCGACCAGTACAAGAAGCTGACGGCCGAATATGAGGAAAAATACGGCCCGGTGAACGAGACGTCCAGAAACACGAGCCGGTGGGCGTGGGTCAGCGGCCCGTGGCCGTGGGAAGCGGAGGCGAACGACTGATGTGGATCTATGAGAAGAAGCTCCAGTACCCGGTGAAGATCAAGAATCCGAACCCCGCGCTCGCAAAGATCATCATCAGCCAGTACGGCGGGCCGCACGGGGAGATTGGCGCGTCGCTGCGCTATTTGAGCCAGCGGTACTCCATGCCGTACCCGGAGCTGCGCGCAATCTTGACCGACGTCGGCACAGAAGAACTCGCGCACCTCGAGATGGTGGGCGCGATCGTCTACCAGCTCACGCGGGACCTCACGCCGGAGGAGATCCAGAAGCAGGGCTTCGACGCGTACTTCGTCGACCATACCACCGGCGTGTACCCGGTCGCGGCGTCGGGCGCGCCGTTCAACGCGAATATGTTCGCCGTGACGGGCGACACGCTCGCCGACCTGAACGAGGATCTCGCCGCCGAGCAGAAGGCGCGCGTCACGTACGACAACATCCTCCGCTTTGCCGACGACCCCGACGTGCGGGACCCGATCAAGTTCCTGCGCGAGCGCGAGATCGTCCACTACCAGCGGTTCGGGGAGGGTTTGCGTATCGCGACCGACCGTCTCGATTCCAAGAACTTCTACGCGTTCAATCCCAGCTTTGACCGGGTGAACCCCAAAAAGTGACCGTCGCCGCCCCGCCCCTCCCGGGCGGGGCGGTTTCGCGCGGGAGGGACGGCCGTCCCGGCGCTCGAAAAAAATGGAAGAATGAGCGGGTACATAGGGCGAACAAGAAAAAGGAGGACTGTGGTGCGGAAATCTTTGAGGGCGCAGGCGTGGGCAAGCGAAGGAGGTCGCGGGGCAGGCCAACGGCGGACGCGGCTCGGGGAGGAGGCCGGGAGCGTGGAAGCGGGCGCGGGCGGCGCGCGTGGGGAAGTGCGGAGGCCAAAGAAAAAGAGAGCGACGCGCAGGCAGGAACAAGAGAAGGAGATTGTGGGCGGGTCAATGGAGGGCCCAGTTCGGGGCAGTGGGAATGAAAACGCGAATAAACGGAAAAGGGAGCGGGTACATAGGGCGAAAAGCAGAAGAAAGTCTAGGCTGCGGGGATGTTTGGCGGGCTCGGGCGGTAAAGGGTGAAAAAGGTCGCGGGGCTGCTCATGGGCGGGTTCGGTCCGGGGAGGAGGCCGGGAGCGTGGAAGCTGGCGCGGGCGGTGTGTAAGGGGAAGCGCAGAGGCCATTGAAAAAGCGAGCGCGGCGCAGGCGGACCGATTTACTAAAATTATCCCGAAAAGAATTGCAAATTTTGGGAAAGTATAGTATACTGAAACTGAATATTCCGGCTTTCGGTGCGCGAAGAGCCGGGGAGGAAAGGATGACAAGAGATGTTCGATCAGACCGGAAGATTTATCATCGACCATTTTCATCGGAAAAACGCCTTTTCGAGCTTCCTGCCCGGCGTCGCCGGGGAAAAGGGCATCCCGATCTGGTGCTTCTATGTGAACCGGGGACAGGCGGTCTGTTCCTTCGGCGCGGGCGATAAGGAGCACCCCATCATGGAGTTCAGCCCGGCCCACGTCGCGTATCAGGAGGTCGCGCTCAAGGGCTTCCGCACCTTCGTCCGGGCGGACGGCGCGTACCTCGAGCCGTTCCGTCCGACGGACGGCGAAAACGCGTCCATGCACATCGGCATGAACGAACTGCTCCTGGAGGAGACCTTCGCAAAGCCCGCGCTGCAGTTCCGGGTCCGGTATTTCACGCTGCCCGAGGAGCCCGTCGGCGCGCTGATGCGCGAGCTCATCATCGAGAATGTCGGGGAGGCGGCGCAGCGCCTCGAGGTGCTCGACGGGATGCCCGCGCTGCTCACCTACGGCACGAGCTCCACCATCATGAAGGTCATGACGCAGACGCATAAGGCGTGGATGCAGGTGGAGGACGTGGAGACGCGCCTGCCGTATTACCGGCTCCGCGCGTCGAGCGAGGACACCGCGGAGATCCACGAGATCAAAGAGGGGCATTTCGCGTTCGGCTTCACGCCGGACGGCGTGCTCCTCCCGGTGATCGCCGACCCCGCCGTCGTCTTCGACTACAACCTCGCGCTGACCGAGGCGACCGGCTTCCGCGGGACGCCGCTCTCCGAGCTGCTGGAAAAGCCGCAGATGACCTCGAACAACGTGCCGACCGCGTTCTTCGCGGCGGAGAAAACGCTCGCGCCCGGGGAATCCCTCGTGCTCCGGGAGGCGTTCGGGTATGTGGCGGAGAAGGACGTCCTGCCGGGGATCGCGGCGCGTCTTTCGGCGCCGGGCGTCTTCGACGAAAAGCACCGGCGCGCCGTGGAGCTCGCGCAGCGCATCACCGACGGCATCGCGACGAAGACCGCCGACCCGGTGTTCGATGCCTACTGCCGTCAGACCTTCCTCGACAACATCCTGCGCGGCGGCTATCCGGTCCAGATCGGCGGGAAGGTGTTCTACGTCTATTCGAGAAAGCACGGCGACATCGAGCGCGACTACAATTTCTTCCAGATGCTGCCCGAATACTATTCGCAGGGCAACGCGAACTTCCGCGACATCAACCAGAACCGCCGAAGCGACCCGCTGTTTTCGCCGTTCGTCGGGGACCACAACGTGCGGATCTTCATGGACTTGATCCAGCTCGACGGGTATAACCCGCTCGTCCTCGAGCGCGCAACGTTCTCCCTTTCGCCGGAAGCGGCGAAGGAGACCGCCGCGCTTTGCGGCGGGGACGCGCGCCTGCTCGCGCTGCTAGAAAAGCCGTTCACGCCCGGCGCGCTCGCGACGCTGCTCGAAAAGATCGGCTGCGAAAACGCCGACGAGGTGCTCCAAAAGGCCGTGGAGAAGGCCGAGGGCGACATCAACGTCACGTTCGGTGAGGGGTACTGGATCGATCACTGGACCTACAACCTCGATCTCATCGAGAGCTTCCTTGCGGTGTTCCCGGAGAAGGAGGAGAAGCTCCTCTTTGACGACGGGAGCTATAAATATTACGAATCCCACGCGACGGTGAACCCGCGCGCCAAACGGTATGTGAAGACGGAAAAGGGCGTTCGGCAGTACGGCGGCGTCACGCCGCGCGCCGCCTCGCGCAGCTGGGCGGCGGCGGACCACGGGAACGGCGCGGAGTACCGGACGAACCTGATCTCGAAGCTCTTTGTCCTCGCGATGAACAAGGTCTCCGCGCTCGACCCGATGGGGATGGGTCTCGAGATGGAGGCCGGGAAACCCGGCTGGTACGACGCGCTGAACGGCCTGCCCGGTCTGCTGGGCTCTTCCGTTGCGGAGAGCTGCGAGCTCGTCCGCCTGATCGATTACACGGAGGGCGCGCTCAAGCGATTCGAGCGCCCGGTGCGCATCCCGGCGGAGTGCATGGAGCTGATCGACGACATGGGCCGCAGCATGGAAAAGCTGCGGAACGGAACGCTTTCCCGGTTCGACTATTGGGACGCGGTCAACACGGCGAAGGAGCGGTACCGCGCGCAGACCGAGGACGGCATCGGCGGCGAGGAGGTCACACTGAGCGCTTCTGCTGCGGCTTCGCTGCTCGCGGAATGGAAGGCGCTGGTGCTCTCCGGCGTGGAGCGCGCGCGGACGTACGCGGGCGGCATGACGCCCTGCTACTTCACCTATGCGGTGACGGATTACGAGGAAAAGGACGGCGCGATCCTGCCGAAGGCCTTCCGGGAGGAGCCGCTGCCGCTGTTCCTCGAGGGCGCGGTGCGCTACATGAAGATGCCGGGCGGCGCGCTCTCCGCGAAGGAGCTGCACGAAAAGGTGCGTTCCGGGCCGCTCTACGACGAAACGCTCAAAATGCTCAAGGTGAACGCGTCGCTGGCGGAAAGCTCCTACGAGCTCGGCCGCTGCCGGGCGTTTACGCCGGGCTGGCTCGAAAACGAGTCCATCTGGCTCCACATGGAGTATAAATACCTGCTCGGGCTGCTCCGCGCCGGGCTCTACACGGAGTTCTTCTCGGCGTTCCACGACGCCGGCGTGCCGTTCCTCTCGCCGGAGGCTTACGGCAGGAGCCCGCTCGAAAATTCCAGCTTCATCGCCTCCTCCGCGAACCCGAACCCGTCGCTGCGCGGCAAGGGCTTTGTGGCGCGGCTCTCTGGCTCCACGGCGGAGTTCATGCAGATCTGGCAGATCATGATGTTCGGAGAACGCCCCTTTGTGCTGGAGGACGGCGCGCTCGTCTTCCGTCCGGCGCCCGCGCTGCCGTCGTATCTCGTCGGCGAAAACGGCGTGGACTGCACGCTCCTCGGCGCGACCGCCGTGCACTACGACGCGAAGCAGGCGCTGGTCCCCGGCGGGTACAGCGTCTCCGAGATCGAGGTCGAATGGAACGGCGGCGCGTGCGAGCGCTTCTCCGGCGCGGTGCGCGGCGAAGCGGCTGAACGCCTCCGCGCGGGCGAGGCGGCCCGGATCACGGTGCGGTTTTGATCTAAGACCGTTTTGAAAATCTCAGCGGGCAGAGGGACGCGCCGTCCCTCTGCCTTTTGCGTGCTTTCGGGTTTTGTCGAATTCGGTCGAAAAACTTCGGACGCGGTCTTGCGCGGCGGGGAAGACACGGGTATAATAGAGGCGGGAGGGATCGGTATGCCACGGTTTGCCGACACGGCGCTCTATTCAGAGGAGGAAAACGCGTTTTGGGAGAAGCTGGTCCGCATGGAGGGCAAGCGGTTCGTCACGCTGAAGGGCCTGGAATACGGCTTCACCGTGCGCGGCAACGAGCTGTTCTTTGACCGCCGCGAGAAGTCCGTGACGCGCGCCACGGTGATCGCGGCGTACCGCGCGGCGGCCGCGCTGCACGGCGTCGTGCCGGGGCCGCGGTCGCTCGGGACCTTCGGCGCGAGCTATCTCTATCCGATCTTCCTCGCCCTCGGGGTGATCGACGTCCCCGCGTCGGAGGACGCCGCCGAGGCGCGCAGGAAGGCGCGGTACGAAAAACGGAAGAAGCCCGGTCCGGGACAGCAGTCCCTGTGAACCGGCGGGAACTGGCTGCCGACGCTTTGCGCGCGGCAGCCGTTTTGTCTGTACGCGTGGAGGCATTGATTCTCCTTGACAAGGCCGGGGAGACGTGCTATACTGGCCACGAAAAACGGGAAAAAGAGGTTTTTACAAATGAAACGGGACTTGGCAAGATTTCGCGCGGCAGTTCATTCGAGCGCCGCGAATTACGACAATACCGCACACCTCGTCACCTTTGACGCGGACCTTCCATGGCTGAGCGGGGGAAACGGCGAGGAGTGGATCGCGGTCGATCTGGGCGCGCCGTCCGACATCGAGGAGGTGCGCGTGGAGTGGGGCGAGACGTTTGCCGGGCGGTATCTGCTCCAGATCTCCGATGACGGCGCGCGCTGGAAGGACCTCGCCGAGGCGCATGGCGCGGCGAACGCGGAGGTCCGGACCGAGGCGCGCGGCGCAGGCAGGTTCCTCCGCGTGCTGTGCCGGGAGTGTTCCGGCGCGCGGTACGCGGTCCGCCGCGTGCGGGTATTCGGGGAAAACGACCTCTGCTATGCGCTGCCGCCGATGCCCGCGCCACTTTCCGACGGGGCGCAGCCGCTCACCGGCGGGAACTGGCGCATCGCCCGCGCCGAACAGGTGAACGCGGACGGCGCGGTGCTCTCCGGCGACGGGTACGACGATTCGGACTGGCTGCCCGCGACGGTGCCGGGCACGGCGCTCGTCTCGTACCTCAACGCCGGGGCGATCCCGGACCCGGACTTCGACGACAACCAGTTCCAGATCTCCGAGGCGTATTTCACCGCGGATTTCTGGTACCGCGACCGCTTTTCGATCCCGCAGGCGCAGCGGGGACGGCGCGTGTATTTGAACTTTTCCGCCGTCAACTGGAAGGCGGACGTGTACCTGAACGGGACGTTCCTCAAAAACGAATTGGAAGACCGGGAACACTCCATCGAGGGCGCGTTCATCCGCGCGCGGTTCGACGTGACGGCGCTCGCGCGATTCGACCGGGAAAACGTCCTCGCGGTGCGCATTTATAAAAACGACACGCCGGGCGAGGTGACCACGCAGGGCCTCGCCTACGGCCCGGGGCCGAACGGCGGGCTGCTCGGCGCGGACAACCCCACGATCCACGCGGCGGTGGGCTGGGACTGGCTCCCGACGATCCGCGGCCGCGACATCGGCATTTACGGCGACGTCTCCCTTTCGTTCGGCGGGGCGGCGGAGCTCTGCGACCCGTGGATGGAGACGGACCTCGCGCTCCTTGGGGAGACGTCCGGCAACCCCGCCGAAGATCTCGCGCGCGGCGCGGCGGCGAAGTTCCTCGATCTCTCCGGCGCGCTCGCGGACTGGCGCGGCAAGGAGGGCGACAGCCTCACGTTCGACCTCGGCGCGCTCCAGACCGTGGGCTCGGTGACGCTCCTTTGGGGCACGGAAAAGACGATCGGCGCGGCGGACCTCGAATCCCGCCACCCGGAACGCTTCCGGCTGGAACGTTCCGCCGACGGCGCGCACTGGGAGAATTTCGACGCGTATCCCGGCGGGCAGGTCGAGATGCGCTGGATCGGCGCGGTCCCGGCGGAGGAGACCCCGGGCAGCGCGTCCTTTGAGGGACACACCGGCGCGGACAGCGTGCAGGGCGGCACGGCGATCGTGCCGCTCGACCTCAGCCGCTTTGGCCGGGGCATCATCCACGAGCGCGTGTTCGCGCCGCAAAAGGCGCGGTTCCTGCGGCTCACCGTCCTCAAGCGCCGGGAGCTCGGCGACGCATCGGTCGACACGCGCCTGAAGGAGCTCCACGTCTATCGGGAGAGCCCGGAGCAGGTGGAGCAGGGTCTGACGCACAGCTACACGCTCGACACGACGAAGGCCAGGCTGGTCTTTCGCACCGAGGTGCGAAACCGCGCAGAGCATCCCGTGACGGCGCGCCTTACCGGGCGGATCGTGCCGGACGGGCCGGAATTTTCCGAGACCGTTTCCCTCGGCGCAGGCGAGACCGCTCCGGTGGAGATCCCCATGACGCTCGGGAACCCACGCCTCTGGTGGCCGAACACCTACGGCGAGCCGTTCCTCTACACCGCCGAGACGGTGCTCACGGTCGACGGCGCGGCGAGCGACGCGAAGACGTTCCGGTTCGGCGTGCGGCGGTTCGATTATCCCATCGACGGCGGGCTGCTGACGCTCTACTGCAACGGCGTGCGGATCGTCTGCAAGGGCGGCAACTGGGGCCTCGACGACGGCCTCAAGCGTGACACTGCCCGCGTGCTCGACGACAAGGTGCGACTCCACGCCGAGGCCAACATGACGATGATCCGCAACTGGGTCAGCATGACGGGCCACCCGGGGTTCTACGAGGCGTGCGACAAATACGGTATCTTGATCTGGGACGACTTCTGGCTCGCGAACCCCTTTGACGGCCCGGAGCCGAACGACACGGCACTGTTTTTGGAGAATGCCGCCGACAAGATCAAAGCGGTGCGCAGCCATCCGGCGCTGGTGTTTTACTGCGGCCGGAACGAGGGCAACCCGAACGCGGAGATCGACACCGGCCTCAGGGAACTCACGGAAACCCTCGACGGCACGCGGCTCTATTTCCCGCACTCGGCGGCCGCGCCGGTCGGCAGCGGCGGCGGGTACGCGCTCGCCGCGCCCGGCGGGGAGAAGGGCGTCAAGCAGTATTTCAAGGACGTCTCCTCGACGGTGATCCGCAGCGAACGCGGCGTGCCGAACGTCCCGAATCTCGAGAGCCTTCGGCGCTTCCTGCGCCCGGAAAATCTCTGGCCGATCAGCGAGAGCTGGGCGCTCCACGACTGGTGCTACCACGGCAACGGCCCGGTCGGCACGTATACCCGCGCGGTGCAGACGTATCTCGGCGGCGATTTCGACGTGCCGGAGGACCGCCTGCGCGGGCCGGCGCTCGCGGAGGACGATCCGGTCTTCCTCGCGTGGAAGGCCGACGTCGACCGGATGTGCCGCGAGGCCGGGGAGGCGTGGTCGGTCGAGGATTTCTGCCGCGCGGCGCAGATGATCAACTACGACAACCACCGCGGGATGTTCGACGCGATCGGCGCGCGGCGCTCCAACGGCCTGCTCATGTGGATGAGCCAGTCCTCGTGGCCGTCCTTCATGTGGCAGACGTACGACTTCTATCTCGACACGAACGGCGGGTATTTCGGCACAAAGGCCGGGAACCAGCCGGCAAAGGCGATCTTCGACCCGCGCAACGACGGCATTTTGCTCGTGAACGCCACGGGACGCGCGTTTGAAAACGTCACCGTCACAGCGGAGGTGTTCGATCTCTTCGGCGCGCTGGCCGCATCGGAGACGTATTCCGTCCCGCTTTTGGAGCCGGACACCTACGGCTTGGCGCTTGGGACGGCGGACTTCTCCAAGTCCGCGACAGACGTCGTTTTCCTGCGGCTGACGCTGTGCGGCAGCGGCGGGGAAGTGCTCGGGCAGAACCTCTACTGGCACAACCGCAGGGACTATCAGGACTACCGCGCGCTGAACGGGATGCCCGAAGCCGAGGTCTCCCTCACCGTTTTGGGAGATGAAACGCGCGCGAACGGGAACCGGAAGGTCACCCTGCGGCTGGAAAACGGCGACGTGCCCGCGCTCGGCGTGCGCATCCGACTGACCGGCGGGGACGGCACGCCCGTGCTGCCCGTCTTTTACAGCGACAACTACCTCATGCTCATGCCCGGCGAATCGCGGACGGTCACGGCGGAATTCGACCCGGCGCGGCTTTCCTGCGCGCCGCGCTGGACGCTCAGCGGCTGGAACATCGGGAGAAGCTGAGGCGTTCGGGGAAAGCAGAACAAAAAAGGCTCCTGCGCTTGTCCGTTTGGGCAGCGCGGGAGCCTTTTGCTATTAAGGAATTTATTCGGTTTCGCCGTTCCGCTTCTTTGCGATCTGCCTGTACGCGATCTCCAGCAGCAAGAAATTTACGGCGGCGAACAGCGCGAGGTAGAGCGGCAGGATCCAGATGCCGACGGCCTGTTGGAGCACGCCGAAGAGCATGGGCATGAACGTCGTGCCGATATACGCGGAGGCCATTTGCAGCCCGATCGCCGCCGCGCTGTGCTGCGTCCCGAAGTTCGCGGGCGTCATGTGCTGGATCGCCGGATAGACCGGCCCCATGCCCGTCCCCGCGACGAGGAACCCGACGGCGGCCACGGGATAGCTTTTCAGCGGCACCGCGATGAGCAGGATGCCGACGAATTCGACGAGGATGCCGATGCGGATGAGACGGCGGTCGCCGAGCCGGTCGGAGACGAAGCCGGAGATCAGCCGGCCGAGCATCAGCCCGCCGAAGATCAGGGAGCCGAACGCGGCGACGAGCTCCGCGCTCATGCCCTCTCTCGTCCCGGCAAAATAGCTCGAAGTCCAGAGGAAGCAGATGCCCTCCCCGGCGCAGTAGGCGAAGAACGCGACGAGCGTCGGCACGACGCCCGCGACGGTGAGCGTTTTGAGGATGCCCGCGCTCTCCTTCGTCTCCCCGTCGGACTGCGCCGCCTTGCCCCGCTTCCAGAGCGGCAGGGAGAGGATGCACACGAGGAGGATCGCCGTCTGGACGAAGGCCGTCCAGCGGTAGCCCTCGTTCCAGTGCGCGTACCGCAGCGCGAGCGCCATGATGTTCGGGCTGATGACCGCGCCGAGCCCGTAGAAGCAGTGGAGAAAATTCATCACCGAGGAGGGGTAGTGGATCGCCACGTAATTGTTGAGCGAGGCGTCCACGCTGCCCGCGCCGAGTCCGTAGGGGATCGCGAAGAGGAACAGCATCCAGTATTCGGAGCAGAACGAGAACCCGAGCAGGCCCGCGACGGTGAGCGCGATGGAAAGGACGACGATCCAGCGCGTCTCGATGCGGCGGATCAGCGCGGGGCTCACGAGCGCCGAGAGGACGGTCATGGCGGCGATGGTCATGGAGACGTAGCCCGCGTAGGACGAGGGCACGCCGAACGAGACCTGCATCGTCGGCCACGCGGAGCCGAGCAGCGAATCGGGCAGGCCGAGGCTGACGAAGGCGAGGTAGATGACTGCGATCAAAAGAGATGCCATGGGAGATTCCTTTCACAGACAGCGGGGAGAGCGGTTTTATGTGTCGATGCGGGTCATTTCCGCGAGCGTGCGGTTCCGGTAGATCAGGTCTGGGCGCTCCGTGAAGCCCAGCTTCTCCCGGAACGCGTTGCCCGCTTCGTTGCGCGCGAACACGACGAGATTCACCTTCGCGATGTCCTGTTTCCGCAGCGCGGCGAGCGCGGCCTCGACGAGCGCTTTGCCGATCCCGCGGCGCTGAAAGGCGGGCGAGACCGCCGTGTGGCTGATATGCCCGCGCCGCCCGTCGTGGCCGGAGAGGATCGCGCCGACGATGTTCCCCTGTTCCACGGCGACGAAGCACGTCTCGGGGTTGCGCGCGAGGTACCGCGCGATGCCGTCCCGGGAGTCGTCCAGGGTGTTCAGTCCCATGCCGGGGCAGCTGAGCCAGAACGCGTAAACAGGTTCGTAATCGTCGAGCGTCATTTTGCGGATCTCCATCGCGTCCTCCTTTTGAAAGTTACCGGCTGAACTCGGAGAGCCGCAGGCCCTCGTTGTGCTCGAGCGCCCAGCGGATGCTCCATTCGTTCGCGAAAAGCAGCAGGTACCTGCCGCGAATGTCCTGTACCTTTTTGGTGTCGGAGGTGAGGTTCAGCTTTTTGAGGTCGACGTCCGGGTTGTCGATCCAGCGGATCAGCGAGTAGGGCAGGTTCTCCATGCGCAGCTCGACGTTGTATTCGTTCTCCATGCGGTACTTGAACACGTCGAACTGCAGCGTGCCGACGACGCCGACGATCACCGCCTCCATGCCGGAGGCGATCTCCTGGAAGATCTGGATCGCGCCCTCCTGCGCGATCTGCGTCGTGCCCTTGACGAACTGCTTGCGCTTCATCGTGTCCTTCTGTTCGACGCGGCAGAAGAGCTCCGGCGCGAAGGTCGGGATGCCCTCGAATCGGACATTTTTCCCGGTGCAGATCGTGTCGCCGATGGAGAACACGCCCGGGTCGAAGATGCCGAGAATGTCGCCCGCGTACGCCTCCTCGACGATCTCGCGGTTCTGCGCCATCATCTGCTGCGGCTGCGAGAGCTTGAGGTGCCGCCCGCTCTGCACATGGAGCACGTCCATGCCCTTCTCGAACCGCCCGGAACAGACGCGCATGAACGCGACGCGGTCGCGGTGGGCCTTGTTCATGTTCGCCTGGATCTTGAAGACGAACGCGGAGAAGTCCTCACTGTACGGGTCGACGGTGCCCTCGGCGGTCTCGCGCGGGAGCGGCGGGGTCGTGAGCGTGAGGAAGCGCTCGAGGAACGGCTCCACGCCGAAGTTCGTCAGCGCCGAGCCGAAAAAGACGGGCGAGAGCTTCCCGTGGCGCACCTTGTCGAGGTCAAAATCGTACCCTGCGCCGTCGAGCAGCTCCACGTCGTCGCGCAGCGTCCGGTAGAGCTCGTCGCCGAGCGCCGCGGGGAGCGCCGGGTCGTCGAGCGTCAGGTGTTTCGCCTTCACCTCGTGCTGGCCGCGCAGCTCCTCCTCGCCCTCGAACGCGAGGATCTCGTTTTTCTCGCGGTCGTAAACGCCCTTGAAATCCTTGCCGGAGCCGATCGGCCAGATGATCGGATAGGTGCCGATGCCGAGCTCCTTTTCGATCTCGTCGAGCAGGTCGTAGGGGCTCAGCGCCTCGCGGTCCATTTTATTGATGAACGTGAAGATCGGGATGTCCCGCATGACGCAGACCTTGAAGAGTTTGCGCGTCTGCGCCTCGACGCCCTTCGCCGCGTCGATCACCATGACGGCGGAGTCCGCCGCCATCAGCGTGCGGTAGGTGTCCTCGGAGAAGTCCTGGTGGCCGGGGGTGTCCAGGATATTGATGCAGCAGCCGTTGTACGGGAACTGCATGACGGAGGAGGTCACGGAGATGCCGCGCTGCTTTTCGATCTCCATCCAGTCGGAGACGGCGTGCCGCGCGTTCTTTTTGCCCTTGACCATGCCGGCGAGCTGGATCGCCCCGCCGTAGAGCAGCAGCTTTTCGGTGAGCGTGGTTTTGCCCGCGTCCGGATGCGAGATGATGGCGAACGTCCGGCGGCGTTCGATTTCGTGCCTGAGATCCAAGGAAAGACCCTCCGTTTTCGTACAAATTCTGTGAACCGATCTATTCTATCACAAACGGGGGAAAAGTGCAAGTTTTCCCCCGCGCGCTTCGGCAAATTCCTTTTCCGCGCTGTGGTATTGTTTTCTTGCCGCCAAAAACGGCGGACAATGAAACGAACAGGATGTGTGCAGGATGCTTCAGATCTTTGCCCCGCGCGGAAAACACTATCGGAGGACGGAGCGCTTTCCGGTCCGGCTGGCCCGCGCGGTCACCCGCTTTTTGGAACGCCTCTTTCAGGAGGAGCCCGGCGAAGCGCCCCGGAACCTGTGACCCTGCCCGGGCATATACTGTGCATAGGATATACGAGCGGGGGGACGGATATGCGGAAGATCCTGCCGGTGGTGCTTGCCGCGCTGCTCGCGGCGGCCTTTGCCGGACCGGCTTTTGCGTCGGAAGCGAAAGGTGCGCCGTTCACGGAGGAGCGCGCGGTGCTCTGCCTCGAACAGGACGGCGGCGCAGAACTGCGCGTGCGAAACGACGCGCTCACGCCCGTCTGCGTCTATGCGACGGCGGAATCTCAAAACGGCGGGGCGCTCTGCGTCCGCGTGGAGCAGTCCGGCCGCGAGACGACGGTCTTTGAGGGCAGCGCCGAAGCGCTCTCCGAAGCGCGCGTGCTGCTCTGCACGCTCGAGCCGGACGGCTCCGCGCGCCTGACCGCCGTTTTGACCGGCGGGGAAGGCGACGCGGCGCTCGACGTCCAAAAGGTCCCGGCGGAAGACGCCGGGGGACCGGGCCGCCTCCGGGTGCTCTTTTTCGTCTGCGTCTGGGTGGCGCTCGCCGTGTTCGGCGCGTACCTCGTCGTGGCGTTCCACCGGCGTTTTGCTTCGCGCGGCGCGGGCGGATGAGCCGCGCGCGCCGAAAAGCGCAAAGCAGGGCCGGGCCGCGTTTGCGGCCCGGCCCTGCGTCTGCCCGGTTCAGAAGCAGAAGTGTCCGATCAGCGCGATGGCAAAGCCGAGCAGCGCCCCACAGATGACCTCGATCATCCGATGCCCGAGGGATTCGTTCAGCTTCGGGATCATCTCCTTGAGCGCTTCGGTGTCGTGCTCCTTCTCGTTTTCCAAATACTCGACGAGATAGTTGATCGCCTTCGCGTGCAGCCCCGCGTGCCAGCGCACGCCCGTCGCGTCGTACATGACGATCAGCGCGAGGATAAAGGAGAGCGCGAAGATCGGCGAGGCAAAGCCGTAGAGAAAGTACGAGGTGAGCAGCACGGAGCAGGTGACGGCCGAGTGCGAGCTCGGCATACCGCCCGCGCCGGAGAGGCGCTCACGGCTGAATTCCTTCTGTGTAATGCCGTGGATGACGGTTTTCACCGCCTGCGCCACGGCCCACGAGATGACCCCGACGTTGATGAGCGGATTGGAAAGCAGGACCCTGAAATTCAGATCGAATGGCATTACGATCTCCCCCAAAAGATGTGCGCAAAACTTTTCATGCGCTGCCCTTCTATTTTATCGAAAAAGTACGGTTTTGTCAACCTCGCGCAGATTTCTCTTGCGAAGAAAAAACCGGTGTGATACAATAAGGCCATGGGAAATCAGCGCAATTATCAAAAGGAACAGGAGGCCGTCTTCGCATCGCTCGAAAAAGCCGGGGAGAAACCGCGCCTTCTGCTGCACGCCTGCTGCGCGCCCTGCTCCAGCGCCGTGCTGGAGCGGCTCTGCCCGCATTTTGACGTGCACCTGTTTTTTTACAACCCGAATATCTTCCCCGAGGAGGAGCACCGCAAACGCCTCGCGGAGCTGGAACGGCTCGTGACGTGCCTGCCGGAAGCGGCGGGCGTGCGGGTCGAAGCGCCCGCATACGAGCCGGAAACGTTTTTTGCCGCCGCCCGGGGGATGGAGGACGTCCCGGAAGGCGGGGCGCGCTGCGCCGCGTGCTTTCGGCTGCGGCTCGAACGCGCCGCGCGGTATGCCGCCGAAAACGGGTTCGCGTATTTCACGACGACGCTTTCGGTCAGCCCGCTGAAAAACGCGGCGCTGCTGAACGCGATCGGCGAGGAGATGGGGGAGAAGTATGGCGTCACGCATCTGCCCTCCGACTTCAAGAAGCGGGACGGCTATAAGCGGTCCGTCGAGCTTTCGGCGCTGTACGGCCTCTATCGGCAGGATTTTTGCGGCTGTGTTTATTCAAAAAGGGAAAGAGAGACGAAACGGAATGGTTGAACATCAGGGGAAAACGTACCGCGTTGCGGACGCCCACGCACATATTTATCCCGGGAAGATCGCGGAAAAGGCGACGGCGAACGTCGGGCATTTTTACGGCATCCCGATGGACGAGGTGGGCCTACCGCACGTTTTGAGCGAGGTCGGCGGGGCCGCGGGCATCGACCGCTTTCTCGTCTGCTCCGTCGCGACGAAGGTGGAGCAGGTGAGCTCCATCAATCATTTTATCGCGGAGAAGTGCGAAAAGTACCCGGCGTTCCTCGGGCTCGGCGCGTGGCACCAGGACGTCGGGGACATCGAGGGCACGCTCGACGAGATCGAAGCGCTCGGGCTGCGCGGGATCAAGCTGCACCCGGATTTTCAGGAGTTTCAGATCGACGACCCAAAGATGCTCCCGGTCTATGAAGCCTGCACGCGGCGCGGCCTGATCGTCCTGTTCCACACCGGCGACAAGCGGATGGACTATTCGTCCCCGCGCCGACTCGCGCACGTCCTCGAAAAGCAGCCGGATTTTTGCTGCATCGCGGCGCATCTCGGCGGGTACACCGAGTGGGACGACGCGCGCGCGGTGCTCTCCGGGACGAACGTCTACATCGACACGAGCTCGTCGCTGTTCGCGGTCTCTCCCGAGGACGCGCGGCGGAGCATCGCGCATTTCGGGATCGAAAAGACGATGTTCGGCACGGACTTCCCCATGTGGGAGCCGAAGGAGGAGCTGGAACGGTTCTTTGCGCTCGGCTACGGCGAAGCGGAGAACCGCGCGATGCTCTACGGGAATTTTGCGCGGCTGTTCGGCCTCGAGGAATAAATCGGCCTGTCAGGCGTTTTCTAAGGCCCGCTCCGGCGGGCCTTTTTTGTATGCGCGCTCCATTTTTCTCAATAAAAGTGTAGAAATGCGGAAATTTTTGTGCTATAATATGGAAAATACCTTTTTGGGAGTTGATGCGCATGAATGCAAAGCAGATCGTTTCGCAGATGACGCTGGAGGAGAAGGCAGCCCTCTGCTCCGGCAAGAATTTCTGGGAGCTCCAGACGCCGGAGCGCCTCGGCGTGCCGAACGTCATGGTCTCCGACGGCCCGTGCGGCATCCGCAAGCAGGGCGAGGAGGCCGACCACCTCGGCCTCAACCAGAGCGTCCCCGCGACGAGCTATCCGACCGGCTCGTGCATGGCCTGCTCGTTCGACCGCGACCTCTTCAAAAAGCAGGGCGAGGTCCTCGGCAGCGACTGCCAGGCGGAAAACCTCTCCGTGCTGCTCGGCCCGGCGATCAACATCAAGCGCTCGCCGCTCGGCGGACGGAATTTCGAGTATCTCTCGGAGGACCCGTACCTCGCGGGCGAGCTCGCGAAGAATTACATCGACGGCGTGCAGAGCAACAATGTCGGCGTCAGCGTGAAGCACTACGCTGCGAACAGCCAGGAATACAACCGGATGTCCTCGGACAGCGTCGTGGACGAGCGGACGCTCCGCGAGATCTACCTCCCGGCGTTCGAGGCGTGCGTCAAAGAATCGAAGCCGTGGACGATCATGTGCTCCTACAACCGCGTGAACGGCCTCTTTGCCGCCGAGAACAAGTACCTGCTGACGGACATCCTCCGCGACGAGTGGGGCTTCGACGGCTACGTCATGAGCGACTGGGGCGCGACGACCTCCGACCGCACGAAGTGCCTCGAGGCGGGGCTGGAGCTCGAGATGCCCGGCAAGAATTTCGCGGCGGACGAGCAGATCGTGCGCGACGTGCAGAGCGGCAGGCTCGATGAGGCCGTGCTCGACCGCGCGTGCGAGCGCATCCTCAACATCGTCCTGCGCTACACCGAGAACCGGAAGCCCGAGACGAAGATCGATTTCGCGGGGAACCACGAGTTCGCGCGGAAGATCGCCGCAGAGTCGATGGTCCTGCTCAAAAACGACGGCATCCTGCCGCTCAAGAAGGACGCGAAGATCGCGTTCCTCGGGAAGTTCGCCGAGACGCCGCGCTTCCAGGGCGGCGGCAGCTCCCATGTGAACGCCTATCAGGTCACCGGCGCGCTCGAGGCGGCCAAGGGCCTGAACGTCGCCTACGCGCCGGGCTACGACACCGCGAAGAACGAACCCGACCCCGCGCTGCTCGAGGAAGCGGCGAAAGTCGCGGCCGAGGCGGACGTCGCGGTCGTGTTCGTCGGGATCACCGACGCGATGGAGTCCGAGGGCATGGACCGCAAGTCCCTCCATATGCCCGAGAACCATGAGGCGCTCGTCGAGGCGGTCGCGAAGGCGCAGAAGAACACCGTCGTCGTCGTGATGTGCGGCGGCAACATCGTGATGCCGTGGATCGACGACGTGCGCGGCGTGCTCTACGCGTACCTTGGCGGCGAAGCGGTCGGTCCCGCGACGCTGGACCTGCTCTTCGGCGACGTGAACCCCTCCGGCAAGCTGGCGGAGTCCTTCCCGAAGGCGCTCGCGGACAACCCGTCCTACCTCTACTTCTTCGGCGACGAACAGAACAAGACCGAGTACCGCGAGGGCGTGTTCGTCGGCTACCGGTACTACGACAAAAAGGAAATGGACGTGCTGTTCCCGTTCGGCCACGGCCTCTCCTATACGACGTTCGAGTACAGCGATCTCACGCTCGACAAGACCGAGATGCTTGATACCGATACCCTGACCGCCACTGTCAAGGTGAAGAACACCGGCGCGATGAAGGGCAAGGAGATCGTGCAGCTCTACGTCGGCGCGCCGAAGGACACGAAGACACTCCGCCCGGTGAAGGAGCTGCGCGGCTTCGAGAAGGTCGAGCTCGCGCCCGGCGAGGAGAAGACCGTCTCCTTCACGCTCTCGAAGCGCGCGTTCGCGTACTACCGCACGGACATCAAGGACTGGTACGTCGAGAGCGGCGAATACTGTATCATGGCGGCGAAATCCAGCCGCGACGTTTGCTGTGCGGCGCCGGTCAAGGTGCAGAGCACGACGCAGATCAAGCGCGTCTACACGATGAACTCCACGGTTGCCGAGATCTTGGAACACCCGCACGGGCAGGAGATCATCGGAAAGGTGCTCGCGAACTCGATGTTCGGCGGGATGTCCAACCCGGAGGTGGATTCGCAGGGCGTCATGACGAGCGAAGCGATGATGCACATGGGGCTCGAGATGCCGATCCGCTCGCTGCTGTCGTTCGCGGGCAGCACGAAGGGCACGCTGGGGCAGGATCTGCTCGACGCGCTCAACGCATAAA
>CANQIG010000004.1 GCA_947623765.1 uncultured Clostridia bacterium
TCCGGGTTGAAGCGCGTGAAGTCCCAGTCGTTCCCGGAAAAATCGACCTGATAGCTGAACGTCTCCTCGGAGAGGCCGGAATTGTCGACCGGCGTGCCTTCGTAGGGGAACGTCTCGGGATCGCGGAAATTGTGGATGTAATGCTTCGGGAAGATGCAGAAGCGCATCTTGTTGAAGTACCCTTTCGAGAGCTCCTCGAGCGTCTTCTGCCGGACCGCCTCCGGCTGGTGGCACCAGACGTAGCACGTCGTCCCGACGGAGTAGTACGGCGTCGTGTCCTCATAGGCGAAGTGGAATTTGTTCACGACGCGCATCGGGCCGTGGTTGTCTTTCCCCGGCGCGGTGACGGTAAAACTCCCCTTCGTCGCAGCGCCATCGAAATTGCCCTTCGTCTCATAGGTGTATTCGCCCTCGAAGCTCGGCATGAACCGCACCTTGTACACGCCGTCCCCGTCGTAGAACCCGGCGGTCTCGATGGTTTCGTTCTTCCCGGTGAAGATGCCGGTGAATTCCCGTTCGGTGAAGGGATTGCCGTCCGAAGGCCCGTTGACGGTCACTTCAAAAACGCCCCAGCGTTCCACTTGCTTCATTCTGCTTCCTCCTTTGATCCGAGCAGCATGGAAACCGCCCGTTTCCAGCCGCCGTAATGCTTCTCGATCCACGCGTCGTCCCGCAGCGGCGCGTAGGCGCTGCGGGCAAGGCGCGCGGCGATGTCCTCAGGGTACAGCCCCGCCGCGATCCCCGCGCAGTAGCCCGCGCCGATCCCGGAAAGCTCCTCGTTCTCCGGGACGGAGAGCGGCAGCTTCAAAATGTCGCTCTGGAACTGCATCAGGTAGCGGTCGCGCGTCGGGCCGCCGTCGGCGCGCAGCTCCGCGAGCGCGACGGGCGCAGCATCGTTCATCGCGCGCACCACGTCCGCGATCTGGTACGCGATGCACTCCTCCGCCGCTTTGACGAGCTCCGCGCGGCCTGTCGTGCGGCTCATGCCGCAGAACATCGCCCGCGCCTCGCTGTTCCAGTATGGCGCGCCGAGCCCCGTGAACGCCGGGACGAGGTACGTCCCGTCCTCGGGGTCGGCGGCCTGCGCGACTTTGCCCGCGTCCTTCGGGGAGTCGAGCAGATGCAGCCCGTCGACGACCCACGTCGTCACCGCGCCGGTATAGTTGATGTTCCCCTCAAGCACATAGCTGACTTTCCCGTGCCGCCCCCACGCGAGGGACGTCACGACGTCGCCGCCCTCGACGAACTTCTCCCCGACGTGCATCATGACAGACGAGCCCGTCCCGTAGGTGGCTTTGCCCATGCCGGGGGAAACGCACCCCTGCCCGAAGAGCGCCGCGTGCGAATCGCCGAGCACCCCGCGGATCGGCACGGGGCGCGGCAAAATCCCGCCGAGATCGGTCTCGCCGAAATCGCCGTCGCTCATTGTGACTTCAGGCAAAATGTCCTTCGGCACGCCGAACAGCGCGCAGAGCCCGTCGTCCCATTGGAGCGTCTGAATGTTAAAGAGCTGCGTCCGTGACGCGTTCGAGTAGTCCGTCTGGAAGCGCTTCCCGCCGGTGAGCTTATAGACGAGCCACGCGTCGACCGTCCCGGCGCAGAGGTGTTTCCCGGAAAGATTCGGCGTGTTTTGCAGCAGCCACGCCCACTTCCCCGCCGGGAAGTACGGCGAGAGCGTGAGCCCGGTCTTCTCCTTGATCTCATTTCCGTGCGCGGAAAGCCCGGCGCAGATCTCCGCCGCCCGCGCGCACTGCCAGACCACCGCATCGTTGACGGGTTCCCCGGTGTCCCTGTCCCAGAGCAGCGAGGTCTCCCGCTGGTTCGAGAGCCCGACCGCGAGGACATCCCCCGCGTCGACGCCGCTTTCCGCGAGTACGTTTTTCGCGGCGGCGAGCGTGTTCCGCCAGATCTCCATCGGGTCGTGCGAGACCCAGCCCTCCGCGCTGATCTTCTGCGCGTGCGGCAGGTCGCACCGCGCGGCGAGCCGCCCGGCTTCGTCGAGCAGCAGCGCCTTCGTGCCCTGCGTGCTCTGGTCGATGCTCAAAATGTATTTCACGTCAGCACCCCCTTCGCCGTCTCCGCGATGCCCCGCGCGTCGAGCCCGTAATATGCGAACACCTCCGCCGACGTCCCGGTGACGACCGGCGCGTCCGGCAGCGCGAGGTTCTTCACCTTCCTCGGGCAGTTTTCCGAAACGACTTGCGCGACCGTTGCGCCGAGCCCGCCAAACGGCGAGTGCTCCTCCACGGTGACGACCGCCCGCGCGTTCCCGGCGGCTTCCGCCACCGCCGCGCGGTCGAGCGGCTTCACGCAGTACAGATCCAGCACGCTCGCGCGGATGCCGTCCGCTGCGAGCAGCGTCGCCGCGTCGAGCGCAGGCTTCACCGTCTCGCCGCAGGCGATCAGCGCGACGTCGGTTTTTTCGCCCTTTCCCCGCAGCCAGACGGCTCTGTCCAGCTCGAACGGCGTGTTTTCTTCCGTATAAATGTCCTCCACGGGGTTCCGCCCCACGCGGACGTATGCGGGCTTTTCATCCAGCAGCAGCGCCTCGATGAGCTTTTTCGTCTGGTGCCGGTCGCTCGGGAGGTACACCCGCATATTCGGCAGCGCGGCCATCGCGGCGATGTCCTGCGCCGAGTGGTGGCTCATGCCGAGTGCGCCGTAAGAGACGCCTCCGGAGATGCCGATCAAGGTCACGTTCGTGTTGGAGTACGCGACGTCGATCTTCGCCTGCTCGTAGCTCCGCGTCGAGAGGAAGCACGCGGGCGACGCCGCGAACACCTTCTTCCCGCAGCTCGCGAGCCCCGCCGCGACGGAGACAAGGTTCTGCTCCGCGATACCGATCTCCACGAACTGCGCCGGGAACGCTTCCGCGAACTTCGTGAGGCTCGCGCTGCCCCGACTGTCGCTGCAAAGGACGAAGATGTCCGGGTCGGTTTTGGCGTGCGCGAGCAGCGTCTCGCAGATGGCAACGCGGTTCGGGATGTTATTCGCCATGCTCCGCCGCCTCCTTCCGCGCCGCAAAATCGGCCTTGATCTTCTCGTATTCCTCCGCCGTCGGCAGATGATGGTGCCAGTCGGCCTTGTTTTCCATCAGCTCGCTGCCGTAGCCCTTTGTTGTGTGCGAGATAATCACCGTCGGCTTTCCGGGGAGCGTTTTCGCCGCGGTGAACGATGCGTCGAGCGCGGGGATGCTGTTCCCGTCGACCTCGAGCACGTGCCAGCCGAAGCTGCGAAAGCGTTCGCCGAGCGGCTCGTGCGCCATAACCTCCTCCGTCGGACCGGAGATCTGCAGACCGTTCCGGTCGACGACGGCGCAGAGGTTGTCGAGCCCGAAGTGCGAGGCCGCCATCGCGCCCTCCCAGACCGAGCCCTCCGCGAGCTCGCCGTCGCCCATCACGGTGTAGACGCGGTAGCTTTTCCCGCCGCGCTTCCCCGCGAGCGCCATCCCGACGCAGACGGGCAGTCCGTGCCCGAGCGAACCGGAGTTCATCTCAATGCCGGGCAGCTTGTTGTTCGGGTGGCCGATGTACGGCGAACCGAACTTCGAGAACCGCGCCTTCACGTCCGCGAGGGCAAGAAACCCCATCTCGCAGAGCACCGCGTAGTACGTCTCCATCGAGTGCCCCTTCGAGAGCACGAACCGGTCGCGGTCGGGGTCGTCCGCCGTCTCCGGCGAGACGCGCAGATGATTTTTATAGAGTACGAGCAGCGCGTTCATCAGGCTCATGTCCCCGCCGATGTGCCCGCCGCCCCCCGCGACAATGATGTCGAGCACGTCCTGCCGGAGCTTCCAGCTCAAAATTTCCAATTCTTTTGCGTTCAAGTTCCCATCTCCTAAGGTCGCTAAGGTCGCGCCTTTTGAAAAAGGCGCCCGAAAACTTTTGCGTGTCTCAACCGGGAGCATAGCTGTAATTTACCGCTTCGCCGCTCCACCGGCGGCTTTCTCTCGGCTCGCCGTGAACGGAGGCAAAACTCCCCGCCTCTGCGCTTCCGCGATCAAATGCGGCTGGATGTCGGGATACGTCCAATTTTCCGGCAGCGTATCCGTCAACGCGATTTCTGCGATCTCGCTGTGCAGCTCGGGTTCAAATGACTCGATCTCGGCGAAAAACAGCATTCCGAAGGTCTCTTCCCCGTCAAAGTTCTCGGGCGCGGTGACGGAATAGACGCAAACCGGCTTGATCTCAAAGTTTATCGCGCCGGTCTCCTCGTAGAGTTCCCGCTTCGCCGTGTCCAGAATCGTTTCGCCCGGTTCCCGATGCCCGCCGGGGACCTCCCACGTCTCTCTGGCCCGATGCCTGCAAAACACATACCGGCCCCGCGTCATGGACAGAATGACCGCAAACCGCAGCCGTTCGTCCTCTACGCTCTCATATAACCGAACCTCTGTCATCTCAACCCTTCCTCCAATCTTTTTCGCACGCAAGGTTACCAAACAAACCCATCCTCCGCCTCGGGAGAAAGCCTATTTCATGCACCGGAGAAGTTCGCGCAGCGAACGACTCCGCGAAGTAAAAGTTCTTTTGCCTACTTTTCTTTCAAGAAAAGTAGGTCACTCGCCGCGCAGGTAGGCTTTGACCTGTTCCTCGATGGGGTCGTAGAGGTCAGGTTTGACACCGATGTACTTGCAAGCCTCGTAGAGCACCGGGACGACGTCCTTGTGGATACCGACGCAGTGGTGGATGTACGGCCCCTCGACGACCTTCGCCTCGAGGCGCTTGATGTTCTCCACCTCGACCCAGAGGTACGTGCCCATGCCCTTCGGGCCGTCAACGCCCTTCGCGTTGCCGAGGAGCAGCGAGTATTCGCCGTTGTCGCCGTCAAAGCGCGCGAGCGTGAGGTTGCCGTGCTTGGCTTCGGCGGTGATCGCGCCGGGATAGTCGAACGCCAGCGGGTAGGTGATGCACGGCCTGCACCCCGCGACCGAGAGCGGCCACGGCCCGCAGTGCTGCAGGAGCTCGCCGTTTTCGATGTCCGGGTGGCGGATCGTCCAGTCCGCGAAGAAGCTGCGCGTGCCGTCGTTCGCGGCGGCCTCGACGAGCAGTGCCGTGATCGCGCCGTGGATGTCCGTCTCGCAGACGATCGGGATGCCCTTGTCGTTGAGGATCGCGTTCGCCGCGCACGGCATAATCCCGAGCTCGCCCTGCAGCGCGTTCCAGCACTGGATCGCGCCAGCATTGCAGTGGTACTTTTCAATCAGCCGCTCCATCGCGACGGCGAGCCCCGCGACGTTCGTCAGCTGCCCGTCGGTCACGTTGATGTCCATGTTCGCGCGGCAGTAGGCGATGGTCTTCTGCACATCAATGCCGTCCGCGATCGCCTTCTTGACCTCTGCGGTCAGCTCCGGCAGCGGGATCGGCGAAAGCTGCACGTTGAACCGCTCGAGCAGCTCGCCCTCGTTGCACATCGTCGACCAGAAGTCGAACGGCCGCGGGCCGATCTGCAAAATGCGGATGTTTTTGAACGTCTTCACGACGCGGCACACCGCGAGGAAATCCCGCAGGCCGCGCTCGAAGACCGGGTCACTCAACCGGCAGTTCGTCATGTACGTGAACGGCACGCGGAACCGCCGCAGCACCTTGCCCGTCGCGAACAGCCCGCACTGCGTGTCCCTCAGGCGCGTGCCGTCCGGCTCCGGCCGCTCGTCGAGCGGCCCCCAGAGCAGCACCGGCACGCCGAGATCCTTCGCGAGCCGCGCGCAGATGTACTCCGTGCCGAAGTTGCAGTGCGGCAAAAACAGCCCGTCGACGCCCGCCGCGCGGAACTTTTCGAGCACCTTCAGCCGGTCGTTCTCGTCGAAGAGCAAGCCCTCCTCGTTGATGTCGTCGATGTCGACGAAGTCGACGCCGAGCTCCCTAAGGCGGTCCGCGGTGAGCCCGCGGTACTTCCGCGCGTCCGGCGCGCTGAAAATGCTCCGCCGCGTCGGCGCGTATCCGATCCTGATTGGTTTCAAGTCCGTCATCCTTTCCATTTATATATTCGGGGAGTTTTGCCCTTTGGTTTCATTTCTACGCCGTCAACGTTCGATCTTCTTCACGCTGCCCCGCTCCACACAAACGAGCTCGTGGCCTGCGTCTTCGTCCGGTACGCGCTGGGATCCTTCGCTGTCTCCCGGCTGACGCCCTTCGCGTGTAAATGTTTATAAAGGATTTTAAGAAAAAAGCGTCCATAAAGGGAAGACCCTTATGAACGCTCAAAGTGGAACCCGCAAACAATTTTGATAACCACATTATATCGCGTTTTTTCTTGTTTTTCCTATTTTCATACAGTCTATCGTGCAGTTTAAAAATTCTGCTCGGATTAGAATACGATTTAATTCTGTTACTTCGTCGTCATTCACGCATTTTGGCGGTGGTAGGATCTATCCTTCCCACCCATTTTGTTCCAGCCGGCTCGCGATGTATTCCATATTTCCTGCGAGAAGCGAAGAGACAGACCGAGACGCCTGTGTCCAGACATTTCGCCTCGTTCTTTCGCTTTGTCCCCATTTTCGATATAGGCGACCACCATCGGTTGTCCATCCTTAGGCTCCTCCGATGTTGTTGAAAACCGAACTGCGGTTCTGCCGCGTCTTTCTTCTCTGCGGGCTTTTGGATCAGGCAGCCGTCTATGCTACTCGTCCTACCGCACATCCGAAAGGGAGCGCGCGAAACGCGCTGCGCACCCGCCTGATGACGTTCGGCCTGCTCGGTGGAATGATCGTTCTTGCAGATACCTCCTGCCCGCACGATCCCCTGCCCCCTGACGATCCATTCTTTCGCGGGGAGCGACGTCCTCGCCGGGGTTGCACCGCGGGGGTACGTGAGAAGATCTATTCGCCCTTTTCCATCTCGAGGTTGACCCGCTCGGCGAACGCCTTGGCCTTTGCCATTCGCTTGAAGGGAAGCTCCAGCCCGCCAGACCCGGCGGTCGTCACGACGATCATGTGGTAACGGAAGATCTTCCCCCAGAGGCCGTTCGCAAGCGTGATGTCCTGCACACGGCTGAGCGGTGCGGTCAGCGACTTCGACCGGATAAACCCCTTGTGCCCAATGACGCTCGTCGGCGTCAGCTCAAGGTACGTCGTCCGGTATTCGATCACACCGTGCAGCGCGGCGCAGACCGCCCCGAGTAGGAGCGCCGCACAGATGAGCAGCTTCGGACCGACCGGGATCTTCTCCATCAGCGCGATCGCCACCAACGCGATCAGCAGCACCAGCACGACAAGGCCCTCCGGCACGAATTTTGTCCAGTGCGACCGGCAGACCGCGATCGTTTTTTCCTTCGTTTTGGCCATATGATCCTCTCCTTTGACAAAATTTTATCATTTGCGCCCGGCGCTGTCAATAGGAAGAAACCCGAATGATGCGGGCGGGGCAGCGATACCAAATGCGCAGAGGGGCCCGGAAGCCGAATCGGCTTCCGGGCCCCGATCAGGAGATCAGACAAACTGCGCGGCACGCTGCCGCGGCAGAGCGTAAACGTCAAAGCAAGTTCAGTCCTTCCATCTCGACCTCTTCGGGATCGATGCCGGAAACGGCGACGGTCTCGGTCTCCCCCGGCTCCAGCCAGAGGAAGTTGTCGCCATAGACCGCGACGCTATCCTTCGGTGCGGTCAGCATGACGCCCACCGCGGGGACTTTGCCCACGTTTTCGAGCGTGACGGAGTCCCCGGAGGAGGTCAGCCGCACACCTGCGCGGGGCAGGCGGAAGAGGCACCCGCGCTCCTGCTCCATATTGCTGAAGTAGAAATTGCGGGCAATTCGTTTTCCGTCCACCGTCAGATCGCACACGATGAGCAGCGGCGTGTTCTCCGTCTCTTCGGGAGAAAGCTCGAAGCGCCCGAGCAGCGTGCTCTCGCCGCGCGCCGCGCGTGTCTCGAAGGAGCGGCTTTGGATCTCCCTCAGATCCGCCCCGTAGGCGCGGACCGTGACCTTCCAGCTGGAATCCGGCAGGCTATCCGTCTCGTCCAACAGGTAGACCGGAAGACGTACCGGCGTTCCCTGGAAGCCGAGCCGGTCGAAAAGCACCACGGCGCACTGCGGCGCGAAGCTGTCTTGGAACACATAGTAGGAGAGCTTCGGGAATCCGTAATAGTCGACGCAGGACCACGAGATCGCCGGTGAATTGTCGTTCATCTTATAGTATACGACGCCGGAACACTGGGGATTGCGTGCGCGCGACCGGTCGATCACCCGGCGCACGCCCAGCGCCTGCGCAAACTGGCTGGAGATGCGCAGTTCCTCCCACTTGTAATTCTTCGGAAGAAAATAGTGGGCGGATTCCATGATATGCACGAGATCCGATTGATAGCGGAACGTCGGCGTGTGCATGAGGAAGTCGTCGTTCTGATCCAGTGGGAAGATCTCCCGGCTCTCCTTGGGCATATAGCGCAGGAACGTCTCTCTCGAGGGCATACTCGCGAAGCCGAACTCGCCCCAGAAAGGCGCCTCGGCGGTGAGATGATGGTCGATGTGCCGGAACCCCCACCAGGAGCCGTAATCGTGGAGGCTGCCGCCGTATGGCTCCCCGCGGTGGAAGGGCCGCGTGCCGTCGAGCTCGACGGAGAGCCTGCCCATCATGTCGATCATCTCGCCGAATGGTTCGTCGGATTCATTCCCCGCGCCGTACATCGCGAGCGCCGGATAGCTGCGGATGCGGCAGGTGTTCCGCCGAATCGTTTCCTCCATCACATCCATCGGCTGTGTCAAGTGGCTGTTCCATGCCGTCGGCCATTCCTGCATCACGAGCAGGCCGTACTCCGAGCAGAGCTCGTAGAACGTATCGGTCTCGGGCATCCCGGACCCCCACGCGCGCAGAAGCGTCATGTGCTGGCGCTTCGCCATGGAAAGATAGCGTGTGTACCGCGCGGGAGAAAGGTCCAGCATCGCGTCGACCGTGCACCAGTTCGTCCCCTTGATGAAGATTTTCCTGCCGTTCACGACGAACGCCCAATTATAGGTCTCCTCGTCCGGCCCTCCGGGCAGCGGATCCATCCGGAGCGTGCGGATCCCGAGGAGGCAGCGCTGCACCGAGGCCGTGCCCTCCATCGCTGCCGAGACCGTCACATCATACAGATTCTGCTCGCCCCAGCCGTTCGGCCACCAGAGCCGGTGTTCGGGGACGTTGAAATCGTAGCGGATCGACTGCGTGCCGGCCGAGACGGGGCGCTTCTCCGAAAACACCCAACGCTTCCCGGTAAAGCTGCGGGGCGCGACCTCGACGCAGATCTCCGCCTCGCCCGCGCTCGACGCGGTGAGCTCGGCCACAAGGCCGACGGCGCCGCTTTCGTGGTCCTTCGTGAAAACGAACGGCCGCGCGAGCTCCGCTTTCGGCACGCTCCAAAGCGTCACCGGCTGCCAAATGCCGAGCGTCGGCATATTGAAATAGTGCCAGCCATAGACGTTATTGAACACCACGGTGTCGGTCCAAGCATCGTTGTTGTCCGGGATGACGCCCTCGCGCCGCCGAAAGCCGATTGGCTCCAGTTTCACGACGAGCTCGTTTTCCATACTGAGCAGCCCAGTGACGTCCGCGTCCGGCCCGCCGAACATCCCCTGATGCTTGCAGATCTCCGTGCCGTTCAGCCAGACGGTGCAGCGGTCCGCCACGCCGGAGAAGGAAAGGCGGTACGTCTCCCCCGCTTTCGGCGAGAAGGAGAACGTCCTGCGGAGCCACCATGTGCGAAAGGAATGCTCTCGCGCGATCACCTGGTTCTGCCCCACCACCGGGTCCGGGATCTTCCCGGCCTTCCAAAGGGCCATGTGTACGGTGCAGGGGATCTCTCCGGGAAAGGCGTTTTCCCAGTCGTCCACCGCGGGCTCCTGCTCCTGTTCGAGGAAGGACCAGGTCCCGTTCAGGGAAAGCGCGACCGCCGCAGGCGGTTCCGCCGCGCCCTCTCTGAGGCGGACCGGGTGCTCCGGCAGTTCGGTCGGCGCGGGGCCCGGCGCAAAACTCCGGCGCTCCAGTTCGTCCAATGATATTTTCATACAGCTCCTCCGTTTCATGATCTTCGTCTTTTTGCGCGTCAGGACCCGCCCCCGCCGTACACTTCCCAGCGGGGGCGGGCTTTCCTAACTGAATATCATCCGTATCTGCTGTCGGTCATTCATGACCTTCCCAGAGGTATTTGCCGGTATATTCGGGGTGCTCCGCGGGTAGGTAGGAAATGTAGCTGCCGGAGAAGTCCGGGCTGCCCATCGCCTTATACTGCTCGGTATAGTTGTCCTGGATCTGCTGGCCGCCGGATGCGAGCCAGTCCTCGACCATGGCGTTGAAGGTCTCTTCGGTCAGTTCCACTTCGCCGGTGAGCGCCTTCGCATAGAACTGGTCGATAATGGTCTCCTTCAGCTCGTCCGTCTTCGTCACGTCTTCCGCCTTCTGCGGCATGAACTCCACCGGGTCGAAGTCCGTCGCACCGACGCTGTGGCGCTCCGACGGATAGTAGTATTCCGCCCAGTTCGCATTGATGCCGTAGACCGGATACCATTCCTCAGGCGGGAAAATGTTGCGGTAATACACCGCCCACTGCAGATTCTCGCCCGCTTCGGTCAACACGCGGTTCCCGCCGTCGTCCAGCGTGAAATGCTCGCCCTCGATGCCGTAATTGTTGACCTCAATGGTCTCGGGCAGCGCGAGGAAGTCCAGCATCTTCACATAGTCGGCCGGGTTCTTGGCAAGGCTCGAGAGGAAGATTGCCTGTGAAAAGAAGCGGTCCTGACTGCCGGTCGAGACCTGCCCATAGTAGCCGGTCGGATAATCCATGAAGCGGGAGTCATAGCCCTTTTCCTCGGAAGCCGGCATCAGGTTCGGCAGCTCCCAGCAGCTGTCCTGCACCAGCGTCGCCACCTGTCCGCCGAGGTAGAGCTGCGTCAGGGAGTCAAAGGTGAGGGAGAGCGTGTCCTGCGGGATCAGGCCCTCGTCATAGAGCTGCTTGCAGAACGTCAGGTAATCGTAGCCTTCCTTCTGCGTGAAGCGGTAGACGACGTTGCCGTCCCGGACTGCCCACTGGTTGTGCGTCGGGGCGACGCCGAACAGGGCGGCGATCGTGTCCCAGGAGGAATTCGACGGCGCGTCGTAGACGCCCAGCGGGATCAGATCGGTCTTTTCCTTGATGGTGCGGAGCATCTCGACAAAGGCGTCGAAGTCGGCGGGCTGCTCGGTGATGCCGATGCCGTTCAGGATGTCCTTGCGCACCACATAGAGGCTGGAGGAGCAGGGGATGCCGTCCGGCACGATCATCGCGGCGTACTGGTGGCCGTCGATCACGCCCTTGCTCTGATAGTCCTTGTAGGTCTCAAAGAAGAAGGAACCGTCCATGTAATCGTCGAAGGGCTGGAGCACGCCCTGATTGAAAAAGCGGGACGGCGCGGTCAGATCCTTTTCAAAGACGAGGCCGGTCACTTCGCCGCCGTTGAACATCAGGTTGAGCTTCTCTTCCGCGTTGGAGTTTGGCAGAACGACGATGTCAAATTTGAAGCCGGTCTTTTCGCTCCAATAATCAACGATGAAGTTATTGTCTTCGGTGACGCCCTCCGGGAAGTCCTGCACATTGCTCGGCATGATCAGCTGCAGCGTGGCGCCGCTCGATGTCGGCTCGGAGGTCTCTTCGGAGGTGCTTCCGGAGGTCTCCGTTGTGTTCTCCGCCTTGGAGGGATTGCTCGAGCTTCCGGAGCTCCCGGAACCGCCGCTGCATCCCACGAGGCTCACCAGAAGCGCGAGTGTCAGAAGAATGGCAGCAAGAGTCTTGAGTTTACGCATTTTGATCGTTCCTTTCTGTGTAGAATAGTGGAAAATGTGTATCCGATCCTTTGCGGATCATCCCTTCACGCCGCCGAGGGTAACGCCCTTGACGAAGTATTTCTGCAGGAAGGGATAGACCACAATGATAGGCACGATGGAGAAGATGACCGCGGCAGACTGCACCGCCTGTGTCGGCGGGGGCGAGGTCAGGGAATGGAACAGCGTGTCCAGACCCTGCTGGATAATGTCGCGGATGATGACCGGCAGCGGGAACAGGTTCCGGTCATTGATGTACATCACCGCGTCGAACCAGCCGTTCCAGCGGGAGACCGCGTAGAAGAGGAGCAGCGCCGCGAGCGTCGGCTTGCACAGCGGGACCATGATCCTCAGGAGGATCGTGAACTGCCCCGCGCCGTCGAGGAGCGCAGATTCTTCCATCTCATTCGGGATCCCCAAAAATCCGTTCACGAGCACGATCACGTTGAACTGGCTGATGACCTGCGGGATGATGAGCGCCCAGAAGGAATTCAGGATCCCGAGCTGCTTCACGACCAGGTAGGTCGGGACGATGCCGCCGTTGAAGAGCATCGTGAAGACAACGTAGAACATCAGCGCGCGCCGCTTCGGCAGATAGGTCCGCGAGAGCGGATAAGCCAGCATACAGGTGAGGACGATCGCACAGATCGTGAAAACGATGGTCGATGTGACCGAAATGAACATCGCCCTCGTAAACTGATGCGTGTCCAGAATGAACTTCAGGTGCTTCGTGGTAAAGCCCTTCGGGAGCAGGATCACCTCGCCGGAAGCGACGTAGGTGTCGCCGCTGAACGCTTCCGAGACCACGCGGATGAACGGCAGCAAGCAGATGACCGCGAAGAAGACGACGATGAGGGCGGCGAGGATCCGGAAGATCTTGGTCTCCGTGCCGGTCTTGATCCGGTTGCTCACTTTCTTTGTCTTCGTCACCACAGTCCGTCACCTCCTAATTTCTGGGAGAGCCAGTTCGTCGTCGTCACAAGGATAAAGCCGATCACCGACTGGAAGAGGCCCACCGTCGCGCCGTAGCTGATGTCCATGTTCGTGATGCCCTTGGTGTAGACGTAGGTGGGGATGATCTCCGCGACCTCGTAGACGGCGGTGTTTTTCGTCATGAAGACCTGTTCAAAGGAACCGGAAACGATGCTCCCGAAACTGAGGATCAGCATGATCATGATCGTGCTCCGGATGCCCGGCAGCGAGATGTGCCAGACCTGTTTCCATTTTCCCGCGCCGTCGATGGCGGCCGCCTCGTAAAGCTCCGGGTTGATCGCGGTGAGCGCTGCGATGTAGATGATCGATCCCCATCCCGCCTCCTTCCAGATCTCCGTCACCGTGAGGAGCATCTTGTAGATGGATTTGTCTGTCAGGAACGCCACGGGCGTGCCGCCCATCGCGCGGATCGCCATATTGACGAGACCGGTGTTCAGATTGAGCAGGCTGGAAAGCATACTCGCAACGATGACCCACGAGAAGAAGTGCGGCAGATAGACGACGGTCTGGCAGACCTTCTTCCACGGCGACGGCCGGAACTCGTTGAAACAGAGCGCGAGGATGATCGGCATCGGGAACGTGAGAACGATCTTCATCAGGTTGAGCGTGATGGTGTTGCGCAGGACCATCGGAAACATCCGGTCCGTCATCAGCTCGATGAAATTCTGCAGCCCGACGAAATCGCTGCCAAGGATCCCTTTCCCCACGCGGAAATCCTGAAACGCAACAACGAGGAACAGGATCGGGATGTAGCTCATCACGAAGAAGAAGAGCAGCCCGGGCCCCGCCATCATATAGAGCGACAGGTGCCGCCGGAAGTTTCCCATCTTCTTCGGTCCGGCTGTTTTGGTGCCTGAACGGGAACGCTTCATAATGAACCTCCTTTCTGCCTGCACAGTCAGGCTGTCACTGCGGACGTCACGGACTCCTGCACCGGCAGCGGACACCCCGCCCGCCGGTAGGCGTCCTCAAAAATGCTCACGGCCGTGCGCACCCCCACGCCGAAGCGGTCGCATCCCGCCGCCCAGAGAGAGAGCAGGATATCAAGATTCTGCACGCCCCCGGCCGATTTGATCTTCGCTGCGCTGCCGATCGTGCTGCGGATCAGCCGAACGGTCTCCGCCGTCGTGGGCTTCGGCCCCCAGCCGGTCCCGGTCTTGATAAACGCGGCGCCGGCCTCCACCGCGAGCAGGCTCCCGCGGCGGATCTCCTCGTCGGTCAGGTAGCAGATCTCCAAAATCGTCTTGACGGGAACGCCCTGGGCCGCCTCCACCACCGCGCGGATGTCGTCGCGCACATAACCGAAATTCCCGGATTTGAGCGCGCTGACATTGATGACCATGTCCAGCTCCCGGCAGCCCATCGCGACGAGCTCCCGGGCGGAGCGTATCTTTGCAGCAGTCGTCTCCGCCCCTGCCGGAAAGCTGACCACCCCCGTGACGACTGTGTCCGGAACATCTTTCAGCTGCTCGACCACATACTTCGTCGCGAAGGGCATCGGGCTCGCACAGATACAGTGATAGGCTTTGACGACCCAGATCATCTGGTCGACTTCCCGGAACGTGTTGTCCGTGCGGACGGTGCTCACATCCACGACCCTGCCGATCCTTGCGAGATCCAAAGGTCTTCGATCCATATCATCACCCCAAAAAAGATTCCCCGGCACACCGGGTCTGCGGGACAGCCCGCAGCTTTTTCATAATTATCTTTTCAATTCGTTTTGCATTCATTATTATCTTGTTGCCAACAGTATACCGCATCTTTACTGAACCTGTCAACGCGCAAAATAAACAAACATGGGCAATATTTTGTTCTATATTGGAGAATAACTGTACAAATAACGCAAAAATCGAAAAAAGCAGTTGACACCAAAAGAGGACATCCATTATAATGGACATAAATAGAAGCGCCGATTTCGGCCTTTTCATTATTATGATTTTATACAAGGAGGTCAGTCGTTCATGATCCTCGCATATGATCTGGGGACCGGCGGCATCAAGGCCGCGCTCTATCGGGAAGATCTGACGCCTGCGGCGGAGCAGTTCTCCGAATATCCGACTTACTACCCCGCCCCGGGATTCCACGAGCAGTCCCCGGAGGACTGGTGGCGTGCCGTGTGCGAATGCACCGGGACCCTGCTGGAGCGGACAGGCACGCCGCCCGCACACGTCTCCGGCGTCGCGCTCTCCGGCGCGAGCCTTGTGGCCGTCCCGATCGACCGGAACGGCGCCGCGCTGCTCGACCGTGTTCCGATCTGGTCGGATACGCGCGCGGAAGCGCAGGCCGCCGATTTCTTCACACGCGTTCCCGAGCACGCTTGGTATACCCGGACGGGGAACGGCTTCCCGCCCGCCTGTTACGCCGTGTTCAAGCTGATGTGGATGCGGGAGCACCAGCCCGACGTATTTGCAAAGACGGTCGTCGTACTCGGTTCCAAAGACTATATCAACTTCCGGCTCACCGGCGAGGTCGCGACGGATCCCTCCTATGCCTCGGGGACCGGTGCTTTCGACCTTCAAAAAGGTATAATGAATTCGGAGCTCCTGCGCGCTGCAGGGCTCCCGGAGGACCTCTTTCCGCCGATCCTGCCCTCCCACCGCGTGCTCGGCCATGTGACTGCCGGCGCTGCCCGCGCGACGGGTCTTCAGGAGGGCACACCGGTCTTTCTGGGCGGCGTCGACAACGCCTGCATGGCGCTCGGCGCGGTGGGCGCGGAGAACGGCCGGGCCTATGTGTCGCTCGGCTCCTCGGCGTGGGTACCCCTGAACTGCGAGACCCCAGTCCTCGACGTTCGGACCCGTCCCTATACCTTCGCGCACATCGAACCGGGAATGTTCACGAGCGCATATTCCCTGTTTGCGGGCGGGAATTCGCTCCGCTGGGCGCGGGACGTCCTCTGCCCCGATCTGCCGAAGGAGACGGCCTACGACCGGATCAGCGCGCTCGCCGAAACCTCGCCGCCCGGCGCGAACGGCGTGCTGTTTCACCCCGGCCTCGCGGGAGGTACGATGCAGGACGAGAGCCCGCATCTGCGCGGCGCGTTTATGAATCTGCAGCTCGGGACGAGCCGGGAGGATCTGCTGCGCGCCGTGCTCGAGGGCGTCGCGCTGAACCTCGGCCTTTCGCTCTCCCTTCTACGGGAGAAGGCAGCCGTGCGCGAACCGCTCCTGCTGTGCGGCGGAGGCAGCCGGAGCCCCGTCTGGATGCAGATCTTCGCCGACGTGCTGGACATCCAGGTCGAAAAGACGAACGTCGACCAGTCCGCGGCGTCGCTCGGCGCCGCAGCCATCGCTGTGCGCGGGCTCGGCATCTGGCAGGACTACCGCCCGATCCGAACGCTCCACAAGACGGAGCGCCTCTACGCGCCGGATCCCGCGCGCGCCGCATTTTACCGCGACAAACAGCTCCCGCTCTTTCGGGAGCTCTGCCGCATGACCGCCGCTCTCGGGGAGGTCGTCCGGCAAAACGCATAGATCAAAACAAGGGAGGACTTATCATTATGATCGCAAAACCGTGCAAAACCGACTTCGCCCTCGAGGGGAAAGTCGCCGTCGTCACAGGCGCGGCTTCCGGGATCGGCCTTTCGATCGCAGAGCTCTTTGCGGAAAAGGGCGCAAAGGTGTACATGACGGACCGCAACGCGGCGGCGCTCGAGAATGCCGCCGCAGCAGTGCCCGGCAGCCGGGCGCTCGCGCTCGACGTCTCGGACCCCGTTTCGGTCGACCGGGTGATCTCCACGGTCGAGGCGGAGACCGGCGAAATCGACGTTCTGGTCAACAGCGCAGGCGTCGGGGACATCGAATGGGCCGAGGCCATGTCCCCGGAAACGTGGAGAAAGGTGATCGAGATCAACCTCTCGGGCACGTTCTTCGTGAGTCAGCGCGTCGGCCAGGGCATGATCCGCCGCGGGCAGGGCGGCCGGATCGTCAGCCTCGCCTCGCAGGCCGGGATCGTCGCCATCGACAAGCACGTGGCGTACAGTGCCTCCAAGGCAGGCATCATCTCCATGACGAGATCCCTCGCCTACGAATGGGGCAAATACGCCATCGGGGTCAACTGCATCTCCCCGACCGCCACCGAAACGCCGATCATCGTCGGATACTGGGACGAGCCGGAGCGCATGGCGAAGACGCTCACGAACACGCCGGCCGGCCGCTACTGCAAGCCGATCGAGGTCGCCGCCGCGGCGCTGTTCCTCGCCTCGGACGCGTCCACCATGATCACAGGAGAGAACCTCGTCATCGACGGCGGGTACACGATCCACTGACCGCCCCGCCGAACGGATAAAACAACAGCCAGAAAGGGAGGAAAAACATGGCAAATTACGGTATTTTCAGTCTGAAAGGAAAAACAGCTCTCGTCACCGGCGGGTACCGGGGCATCGGACGCGCGGTCGCGGAGGGACTCGCCGAAGCGGGCGCGGACATCATCCTCTGGGACCTCCTCGACGCTGCGGAGGTCGCGAAGCACATCGCGGAAAAGTTCGGCGTGCGGGCACAGGCGTTCCTCTGCGACGTGACGGATCCCGAAGCGGTGGAGCGCTGCATGGCGCAGTCCGCGGAGGTCACAGGCACGCTTGACATCCTCTTCAACAACGCCGGAATCGGCCCGCACAAGGACGCCCTGGAGGTCACGCCGCAGGAATGGCAGAAGGTGATGGACGTGAACCTGAACGGCGTGTTCTTCGTCGCAACGGCTTTCGCCCGCTGGCTGACCGCGCACGGCAAGGGCGGCTCGGTCATCAACACGGCGTCGATGTCCGGCCTCATCGTCAACGTTCCCCAGCAGCAGGCGTCCTACAACGCCTCGAAGGCCGGCGTCATCCATCTGACAAAGACCCTCGCCGTCGAGTGGGCCTCCAAGGGGATCCGCGTCAATTCCATCAGCCCGGGCTACATCCAGACAGACCTCATCCGCGAGGTGCGCAGCGACTGGAGAGAGGCGTGGACCTCCATGATCCCCTTCGGGCGGATGGGCCGCCCCGAGGAGCTCTGCGGCGCGGTGATCTACCTCGCCTCCGATGCGGCTTCTTACACCTCCGGCTGCAATATGGTCATTGACGGATGCTACACCTTGCTGTAAAATAATGGGAGAAAGCAGGGAAGGAAGTACTCGAAATGGCAAGGATACCCGTATATCGGACAGTTTATCACGATCTGAAAGCCTCGATCAAGGACGGGATCTACCCTGTGGGGACGCTGCTCCCGACGGAACCGGAGCTTGAAAAGCAGTTCGGAGTCAGCCGCGTCACCGTGCGCAAAGCCGTGAGCCTGCTTGCCGCGGAGGGGTATATCAAGGCGACGCAGGGAAAGGGCACGGTCGTGCTCCCCTTTGCCACGACCCAGAAGCTCGGCGGCATCACCTCCATCACCGAAACCCTGATGGAACGCGGCTTCAACGTCACCACGCAGGACGCCTATGTAGAGCTGATCCCGGCTCCTGCCTCCGTGGCGATCGAGCTGCAGATCAAGGAGGGGGAACCCGTCTACTGCCTGCAGCGCGTCCAGTGCGCCGACGGCTCGCCCTGCGCCCTGATGATCAACTATCTGCGCCCGAACCTCGTGCCGGACCTGGAAAAGCACATCGGCACCTTTACCGGGCTCTACACGTTTTTGGAAGAGCACTACCACATCGTCTTCGTCGAGGCGGTGGAACGGCTCTCGGCCATCGCCGCGAACTTCACGGACGCCCAGATCCTGAGGATCAAGGTGGGCTATCCGCTGCTGTGCAGCAAGCGCACCTGCAGCACCACCACCGGACCCTTTGAATACAGCATCAACAAGCTCGTGGCGGACAAATATGAATACAGCGTCCACCTGCACGGCAGATGAACGCCACGGAAAGGAACACACATGAAAAAATACAAGGTCGGCCTCCTCACGATGTCGGACGGCAGACCGTATCTGCACGAAACGCAGTTCGAGATGAATATGCGCTATCAGGAGGACATCCGGCAGGCGCTGGAGGGCACGGGCCTCGTGGAGGTCGTCGCAGGCGCGGCGCCCATCCACTCGCCGGAGGAAGCGAAGCAAGAGGCGCGGCGGCTGAAGGAATCCGGCGTGGAGCTGACGATCTTCCATTACGCCATCTGGTGCTACCCGCATTTCACGGCGGTCGCGTGCAACGAAGCCCCGGGGCCGTACATCCTCTTCTGCAACCTTCACCCCTCGGAATGCGGCATGGTCGGCATGATGGCAGCGGCCGGCGCGCTGGACCAGCTCGGCCTCCCCTATGAGCGCATCTGGGGCAGCATCCGGGAGGAATCGGTCCTGCACCGGGTGCTCTCTGCCATCCGTGCGTTCTGCGCGGTCAAGCGCCTCCGGGGCTGCACCTACGGCAACTTCGGCGGGCGCGCCATGGGGATGTATACCGCCGTCGCAAATCTGGACCAATGGCAGTCGATGTTCGGGGTCGACGTGGAGGATCTCGAACAGGGGGACATCGTTCGCGCGGGGAACAGCATCCCGCAGGAAGCGGTCTCCCGCGCCCGGGCATGGCTGGAAGCGCACGTGGGACATATCGGCTACAACGGCACGAACTTCACTCCGGAAAAGCTGGAACTGCAGATCCGCTCCTATCTCGGCCTGCGCGCGCTGGTCTCGGAAAAACAGCTCGATTTCCTCGGCATCAAGGCGCACGGAGATCTCACCGACTGGTATGTGACGATGGATCTCGCGGAGGCGTTCCTCAACGATCCCTATGACTGGGACGGCCCGCATGAGCCGATCATCGCCGCGACAGAATCCGACATGGATGGCGCGCTGACGATGCAGATCTTCAAGGAGATGACGGGCAGCCCCGTGCTTTTCGCGGACGTGCGGCACTATGAAAAGTCGGAAGGCGTATGGTTCTTCTCGAACTCTGGCACCGCCGCCACCTATTTCGCGGGCGGCTCGCCGGACCCGGCCGTGAACCTCCCGCAGGTTTCCCTGCTCCCGGAGACGAAGGACTACCCCGCAGGCGGCGGCAGTGTACACCATTTCGCTGCGCCCGGCAAGATGACCTTCGCACGCCTTGCAAGAAAACGCGGAACTTATTTTCTTACATTGGTCCCCGGGGAGGTCGTCCGCTTCCCCGAGGAGAAAATGCGCGCGCTCGGCGCGCTCGCCACGCCGCAGTGGCCCGTCGCGTTCACGAAGCTCGAAACGCCCGCCGAGGATTTCCTCGCGCACTACCCCTGCAACCACATCCATGGAGTCTACGGAGACTATCTGCACGAATGGATGCTCGTTGCCCGGCTGCTCGGCATCGAGGTACAGGTGCTCGACGGCAAGACCCCGTGAACGCTTCCGCCTTTTACGGCGCTAAGGATTCGTTTCCTGCATAGAGCAGGGACGGCATGACCGAGATCATGCCGTCCCTGTTTTGTCGCTTTCATCTGCTCCTGTACTGATTTGCAAAAAGAATCATTACGTGGATCTTCTGTTTCTTCCTTTACTGCTCCATCTTCACGCTCAGAACCTCGATGGGTTCGGCCTTTAGATCGAAGCCCACGAGCACACGGCCCAAGACCCAGATAAAGAGGAGCGGCCCGAGCGGGATCCCGAGGCAGAACCAGTCCGGCGCGCCGGAGCCCGATTACACGCTGGACTTCGCCTCGCTCGGGCTGTACACGGGGAACGCGCCGCCCCTCGCGATGCACTTTTCCGATCCGAACGCCCCGTCCCGCGCCGTGGAGGACCGCGCGGCGCTGCTCGCCGACGCGACCCTCGCGTGGACCTGCATGGAAACGCTTTTCGGCGAGGGATCGTTCCTCGACAGATGGGTCCTCGAGCGCGGCTTCGCCGACGACTGGACGGAGCTCTTCCGCGGCGACCCGGTCGAAGCGCTCTCCCTGCTCCCCGAGGCGTGCGCGTTCGCGCCGGATCTTTCGGAGCAGGCGCTCGCGTTCTTCCGCTTTTTCGCCGTGTCCCGGGCGCTCTGGATGCCGGAGGACAGCAGTCTTTCCCCGGTGGTCCTCTCAGAAAACGTCGCTGCGGAGGACTACAACGGCGAAACGCTCCTCATCTTCACGCTGGAAAGCGACCAGCGCCTCATCCTCTATTTCGACGGCGCGCGCGGCTGCGTCTCCGGCTTCTCGATGTCCCCCTCGTTCTACCGCCTCTTCTTCCCCGGCTGACCTGCGGCGGCAGAGCCGCCCTCGTTTGCCCTACGTAGGCTTACTGCGGGCGGAAGCCGGGCTCCCTAATTCAACCCAACGCACGGTATGAGGAACACGCTCTCCATACGCGCCAATCTGCACCGGTCAACATAAAATAGACACGCCGGAAAGGAAAAAGAGAACAAAGGGAACGGGGAATCCTGCCGTGACAGCAGAAGAACCGGGTCACGGAACTGCCTGTGCGTCAGATCATGCAAGAAATAAGCTGGACGCTATTCATTAAGGAAATAGAGAACATCCAGATGCAGAAGTCTTCAATCTTGTATTTCTGCCGGAACTGCTCGCCGGGAAGACCCAGCGGAGGTCAGGCCGATCTCGTCCCCGTACTGCTTACGGTGCTCTTTGGCCAGGGATACCGCCTCGTCGTAGAACAGAGAGGCGCAGATCATCTGGATGGCGGTCTTGAGGCCATTTTTGTGGGCGCTCTCCGGCACCATCTCCGGGCGGTGAACGATGTGCAAAAATAGTCTGTCCATGGCATCACCCTCTTTTTCCCGTCGATCTTCGCCGCCCTGCGGCGGCACTTGCATCACGGCGAAAAGAACGCTTTCCTTGTCGATTCCTCCGAAGGGGGAATCTCCTTCGGGTGAGCGGAAAAATGCCCGGTTGGTTCCGTTTCCATGTGGAAATCCCGCCCAAAATGTGGTATGATGGAAAAGAGGCCGACCAAGTCGGCCAAAAGGAGGAAACCCGATGAAAAAGAACATCTCTCTGCTCCTCGCCCTGCTGTTCGGCCTGCCCCTGACCCTAGCCGCCTGCGGGCCCGCCGGTCAGACGGGCCCCGCCCGCTCCCCCGCCTCTCCTTCGCCCGCCGCGGCGGAGCCCACCGAGGAACCCGCCGCGGAGCCCACAGTGGAGCCCACGGCAGAGCCCGCCCCCTCTGGGCCCGTGGAGAGCGACGTGTTCGTGGAGGCTGTCCCCGGCCTGTCCGACGGCTTCATCCGGGGGGCAGACGTGTCCAGTGTGCTGGCGGAGGAAGCCAGCGGCGTGAAGTATTACGGCTTCGATGGCCGGGAACAGGATATTTTTCAAACGCTGGCGCAGGCCGGTGTAAACTGGGTCCGGGTCCGGGTGTGGAACGACCCGTATGACGGGGCCGGACACTGCTACGGCGGCGGCAACAACGACGCCGAGGCCGCCGCGGAGATCGGCCGACGGGCCGCGGAGGCGGGCCTGCGCCTGCTGGTGGACTTCCACTACTCCGACTTCTGGTCCGATCCCTCCAAGTATTACGTCCCCAAGGCATGGGACGGCATGACGGTGGAGGAAAAGTGCGCCGCCATCGCCGAGTATACCCAAGCGAGCCTGAATACCATCGCCGCCGCAGGCGCGGACATCGGCATGGTGCAGATCGGCAACGAGATCAACAACGGTATGTGCGGCGAGACGGATCCGGACGACATCATCGCCATGCTCAAGTCCGCCTCCGCCGCCGTCCGGGCGTGGGCGGGAGACAAGGAGGTCAAGATCGCCGTCCACCTCACCAATGTGGACGATCCCCAGGGCTTCACCTCCCGCATCGCCCGGATGTGCGCCGCCGGATTGGATTTCGACGTGGTGGGCGCATCCTACTACCCCTTCTGGCATGAGGGCACCGCCGGGACCCAAGGGCTGGCGGACGTGCTCTCCCAAGTGGCGAAGGACTACGGCAAGGAGGTCATGGTGGCCGAGGTCTCCTATCCCTACACGACCGAGGACGGGGACGGCAGCGGCAACTCCTCCAGCGACGCGGCCACAGGTTACGGCGTCTCCGTCCAGAGCCAGGCCAACGCGGTGCGGGACATCGCCGCGGCGGTGGCCTCCGTGGGGGAAGCCGGTCTGGGCTTTTTCTACTGGGAGCCCGCCTGGATCCCCGTGCAGGTGTACGACCCCTCCGCCCCCGACGCCGCCGAGGTGCTGGCCGAAAACCGGCGCATCTGGGAGGAGTTCGGCTCCGGCTGGGCCACCAGCTGGTCCGGCGATTACGACGCCGACGCCGCCCAATACTACGGCGGCTCCAGCTGGGACAACCAGGCATTGTTCGACTGGACGGGGCATCCCCTGCCTTCCCTGAAGGTGTTCGGCCTGCTCTCCACCGGCTCCACCGCCCCCCTGGCCCCCGACTACTGGAACTCGGTGGAGGTCACCGTCATGCTGGGCGAACCGGTGGAGCTGCCCGATACCGTTCCCGTGGTGATGAACGACCGCTCCGAGCGGCAGGCCCCTGTCACCTGGGACGCGGAGCAGGCGGCCGCCGTCGACCCCTCCGCGATCGGGGAGTACACCGTGGAGGGCGTTTTGGAGAACGGCGGCGTTGTCACCGCCCATGTGGCGGTGACCAACACCAATCTCGTGACGAACGACAGCTTTGAGAGCGGGCTCGCCGGATGGACCGTCACCGGCGACAGCGCCTCCTCGGTGGACGCCCAGAACAAGGAGTCCGACGCCCACTCCGGCGCGGTGGCCCTCCACTTCTGGTCCACCTCCGCCCAGAGCTTCGAGGTCAGCCAGACCGTCACCGGCCTGGAGGACGGCTCCTACACCCTGTCCTGCTGGCTCCAGGGCGGCGACTGCGGCGGCGACGCCCAGTTCCTCCTGTTCGCCGAGCAGAACGGAGAGCGGACCGCCGTCTCCGCCCAGGTGGACGGCTGGGCCAACTGGCAGAATCCCACGGTGCGGCACATCCAAGTCACCGGCGGCACGCTGACCGTCGGCATCCGCGTGAAGGCCGCCGCCAACGGCTGGGGCACCGTCGACGACTTCTCTCTCGTAAAGGAGTAAGCCCGGACGGCTGAAAGGGGGGCTTTCCGAGCGCCGAACCGATCTCACCGGTGGATGGACTTCCCCGGCGGCGAGGGCAGACCCGTCCGGGTGGAGGCGAACCCCCACGCGCCGGAGGCG
>CANQIG010000005.1 GCA_947623765.1 uncultured Clostridia bacterium
CCATACGCTGTGGCAGCCCCGGTCATGGAGCAGCGGATAGCGCAGGACCGCGGCGGCCACGGTGTTTTGCCCCGTCCTCAGATGCGGCAGCAGGTCCACGGTCTCATAAAACCACACGCTGCGGTCGCCCTTTTCCGGCCCAAACTCCACACATTCCCCGTTGACGAACAGCTTGTACCGGGAATCCGCCGAGACCTTTGCCTCGCAGCGGTCCGGCAGCGCCGCGAGCGTAAACTCCTTCCGGAACAGCACGAACTCCGGTCTCGTGTGCAGCGCGGCGTCCGGCTCGCCAGTCCACATCCAATCGGAAAGCGGCAAATTGCTCCAATTCATCTCTCTGTCCTCCCTTGTTTTCGCGCGCGCACGCGCGCTGTTTCCTGCGCTTATTGTACAAAACCGGTGCGCCCGCTGTCAAGCCCTTTTCAGCCTCTCAGCGCACACACAGACAAAAAGCGGGCCGAAAAGCCCGCTCTGTGTGATCTTTCTTATTTACCGCACCTTCCACCGGTCGTTGTACGTGCCGGAGAGGTCGGCGATCTTCCCGTCGTCGACGGCGTCCTTCACCTTCGACGTGGCGCGGCGCTCGTTCAGGAGCGCGAGGAACTTTTCCTCGTCCACCGGGATGCTCTGCGGCTCGCCCGTCCAGTCGGAGAGATGGATCGCGTTCGAGATCGAAAGCCCGTTGATACCCTCATAGCCCGGCGCGAGCAGCGGCTCTCCGTAAAGCACCGCGTTCGCGAAGTTCTGCAAAATGCCGTTGTGCCCGAGCTCCACGTTGTCGCATTCGATCTCCTCCACGGTCATCGGCGGCTGGGCGAAGCCCTCCTTCGAGGTGAAGCAGAACTCCCGTTCCGGGACCTCCAGCTTCCAGTGCAGGAGCTTCCCGTCCTCCCAGACGAGCTTGCCCCTGTCGCCGGAGATCTCCAGCCGGTTCGTGCCGGGGCACTCGCCGGTCGTCGTGATGAACACGCCCGTCGCGCCGTTTGCATACTCGGCGTAGGCCGTCACGTCGTCCTCGACCTCGATGTTGTGCCAGCGTCCGTACTTGCAGTGGCCCGTGATCTTATTCGGCATCCCGAAGATCCATTGCCACAGGTCGAGGTTGTGCGGGCACTGGTTCGCGAGGACGCCGCCGCCCTCGCCGGCCCAGGTCGCGCGCCATGTGCCGCTGTCAAAATACGCCTGCGTGCGGTACCAGTTCGTGATGATCCACACGCAGCGCTTGAGCTCGCCGAGCGCGCCGCTCTGCACGATCTCCCGCATCTTCTGAAACTTCGGGTTCGTCCGCTGGTTGTACATGATCCCGAAGACCTTCCCGCTGTTCTTCGCCGCCTCGTTCATCTCGCGGACGGCCTTCGTGTAGACGCCGGCGGGCTTTTCCGTCAGAACGTGCAGTCCCTTCGCGAAGCCCTCGACCGCGATCACCGGATGCAGGTAGTGCGGCGTCGCGATCAGGATCGCGGTGCAAAGGCCGCTTTCGAGCATCTCGTGATAATCCGCAAAGCACGGCACGCCGGGCAGGTTCTCCGCCGCCCACTTGCGCTTCCCCTCGGCGATGTCGCAGACCGCCGCGAGCTCCATGCCTTGGATGTTCCCGGAAAACAGGCTCTTCGCGTGCGCGGAACCCATGTTGCCGACGCCGATAATCCCCATTTTTACCGTTTCGCTCATGCTTTTTCCTCCCTCTTAAAGCGCATTCAGGATCGTATGCAGCGCGTTTGCCGCCGCGTCAAACGCCTCGCGCGGCGACGCGAACGCGTATTTTCGCCGGACCTTCTCGCCCTGCAGCTGATCGAGGCCGACAAACTCGGAGAGATGCGGCTCGAGCGTCAGGATATATGTGCGGTCCGTTTCGGAAAGCGTCTTTAGAATGTACGGCACATCCCCCGCGCCCTCGCCCGCCGGGACGACCGTCCCGCTCTCCGGCAGCGCGTCCTTGATGTGCAGGTAGTCGATGCGCTCGCGAAGCGCCTCGAAATTCGTCTTCGGCACGTCGCCGCACTGGATGTAATTCGCGGGATCAAACACACAGCGCAAAGTGGGCAGCGCTTCGTGCAGCTTTTGGACACGCGCCAGCATATCGCCGTAGATGCCCTTCTCGTTCTCGTGGCAGCAGTGGACACCGTTCGCCTCCGCGTATTCCACGAGTTTGCCGACGCGGTCGACGACCTCGCCGAAATACGGCTCAGGGTCTTCCCCCTTCGGCATATAAAAGCTGAACATCCGGATGCGCTCCGTCCCGAAAATATGCGCGAGCTCCACCGCGTGCCGGAACGATTCAAAATGCGGCGCGAAGTCGTCCTTGATCCCGATCTTCCCGATCGGCGAGCCGATCGCCGAGACGCCGATGCCTGCCGCGTCGAGCTTTTCCCTCGCCGCCTTCGCTTCCTGCTCCGTCAGCGCAAGGACCCCCTTGCCGTCGACGCCGCGCGGCTCGAGCAGGGTGATGCCGTTGTCCCGCAGCGCTTCGATCTGCGCGTCGAGTGCGGGGCTCGCTTCGTCGGCGAACGCCGAAAGAATAAACTTCGCCATCGGATCTCCCCCTTTAGAACGTGCCGCCCAGCGCGAGCAGGTTTTTCGCGGAGAGCGCGAGCTCGTCGAACGGGCTCTTGCCGTAGCAGTCGTCCTGCTCGATCATCGCGCACGGAACGCCCGTGTCGGCCGCTGCCTGCAAAATCGCCTCGAAATTGATGTTGCCGTCCCCGACCGCCGCGAACCGCCGGTCAAACCCGGCCATCTTCGCGTCCTTCAGGTGCAGCACGTCGATCCGCCCCGCGAAGTTCAGGATCTCCTCCGCCGGGTCGCGCCCGCCGAACTGCGTCCAGTACACGTCGAGGATGAATCCCCAGCGCTCCGGGTCGGTCTCCTCGCGCATATGGTCGACGAGACACTTCCCGCCGATCTTTTCATACTCGAACGCGTGGTTGTGGTAGTGCAGCTTCATCCCTGCCGCTTGGAGCTTCTTCGCGGCCTCGTCGTACTCCGCGAGGAACGTGCGCACGCCCTCCAGCGAGCCGCGGTACTTCTCCGGCATCATGCCGATGCCGACGTTCCTGCACCCGAGGATCTCGTGCTCCCGGATGACGTTCTCGGTGTCGCCGAGAATGCGGTCTGGATTCGTGTGCGTCACGATGATCTCCAGCCCGTTCCCGTCGCAGATCTCCCGGATGGCCTTCGGGTCGATCGGCCCGAACGCGGAGACCTGCAGCGTCTTGAACCCGATCTCCCGCAGCTTTCGCGCGGTCTCGCGCAGGTCGTTTTCGTTTTGGGCATATCCCCGAACGGTATAGCCCTGTGCGCCGATTTTCAATACAAACTCCTCCTCTCGAGATCAGATCTCATACATCTCCAACGCCGCGTTCCCCATCCCGTACCGGAAGAACGTCTCGTTGGTCATATCCAGAAAATAGGAGCGGATCACCCGGGCAACGCCGCCGTGACAGACGAGCAGGACCGTCTTCCCGGCGTATTTTTCGCGCACATCGTCCAGCAGGCCGTAGACCCGATGCGCCACGCGCATATGCGACTCCCCGCCGGGATACCGCACGGCAAACTGCCGCTTGTTCTGCAGAAATTCCTGCCCGAACCGGCTCGTCCCCTCGAAGGAACCATAGTCCTGCTCGATCAGCCTGCCGTCGATCTCCACCGGAAGCCCGAGCGCCTCGCCCACCGCCGCGGCGGTCTGCCGCGCGCGCAGCATCGGCGAAGAAACGATCACTTCGATCCCGCGGCCCAGCGCGTTTGCCGCGAGCGCCTCCGCCTGCTCCAATCCGTTCCCGTTGAGTGGGAGATCCGTCCTGCCGCAGATGCGGTTCTCGGCATTCCAATCGGTCTCCCCGTGCCGCGCCACATAGATTCGCATCTTACACCCCGCTGTACGCGGAGAATCCGCCGTCCACCGGGACCGTCACGCCGGTCACGAACCCGGCGGCTTCATTGTCCAAAAGGAAGCGCAGCGTTCCGAAAAGCTCCTCCGGCTCGCCGAACCGCCCCATGGGCGTCTGGGAAATGATCTTCCGGCTGCGGTCGGTCAGGCTGCCGTCCTCGTTGTAGAGCAGCGTGCGGTTCTGGTTCGTCGCGAAGAACCCCGGCGCGATCGCGTTGACGCGGATGTTCGCCCCGGCGAAATGCACGGCGAGCCACTGCGTGAAGTTCGTGACGGCGGCCTTCGCCGCACTGTACGCCGGGATCTTCGTCAGCGGCGTGAACGCGTTCATCGAAGACACGTTGAGGATCGTGCCGCCCGTCTCGAGCATATCGAGCGCGAATTCCTGCGTCGTCAGCAGCGTGCCGAGGAAATTGAGGTTGAACACGAAGCTCACGCCCGCCTCGTCGAGATCGAAGAACGAGCGGACGCTCTCGTCCGCAAGATCTTCCGGCCGGTAATACTCGTTCGTCGTCGTGCCCTTCGGATGGTTGCCGCCCGCGCCGTTCACGAGCGCATCGCACTTCCCGAAGACCTTTTTGGTCTCCTCGTGCGCCGCCTTCAGGCTCTCCTTCTCCAGAACGTTCGCCTTGACCGCGAACGCCTTCCCGCCTTCCGCCCGAATCTCCTCTGCGACCTTCTCCGCCGCGTCCAGATTCAGGTCCAGTACCGCCACATGGTGGCCGTCCTTCGCGAGCGCCTTCGCGAACGCGCCGCACAGCACGCCGCCCGCTCCAGTGATGACAATATTCATGAATGCTTCCTCCTGTTTTTGTTTCCCTTGAATTTTCGTATTACAGATTATTTCGTTGTATTACTTCGTCTCTTAATTGAAGATCGTCCGCGCGTTTTCCACGCAGACGCGGCGCATCAGCGTCTCGGCCGCCTTCTCGCTGAGGAACGCGCCGTCGTCGAGCTCGCGCGCGAGCCGGTTCGCGAACACGCGGCGGAAATAGTCGTGCCGCGCGTACGAGAGAAAGCTCCGGCTGTCGGTGAGCATCCCGTAGAACGTCCCGATATGGCACGTCTCCATCAGGATGTCCAGCTGCTCCTCCATGCCGCGCCGGTGGTCGCAGAACCACCACGCCGCGCCGGGCACCACGTCCCGGAAGCTCCCCGCCGCCGTGGCGAGCGCCATATACATCGCGGGCTCGAGCGTATAGAGGATCGTCTTCGGCAGCCCGCCGCCCTGCGCCATCGCGTCGAGCAGCGCGGTCACGTCCCGCTGCGGGATCATGTCCCCCACGCAGTCCCCGCCGACGTCCGGCCCGGCGGACGCAAAGAGCGCCGAGTTCGCGTTGCGCTTGACCCCGAGATGCAGCTGCATCGTGACGCCGCGCGCCCGATACGCATTCGCCAGGAACACATACATCTCAAAGAGGAAATCCCGGTACTCCGGCTCCGTCACGCTCTCCCCGGCGAGCGCGTTCCGGAAGGTCTGCGCCGGGTCGCAGCGGAGGTCTCGCTTCGGAAACGATTCGATCCCGACGTCGCTGATCCGGCAGCCGTGCGCGCAGAAGAAATCCAGACGCTTTTCGAGCGCCTCTTTCAGATCCGAGAGCGTGCGGATCTCCGTGCCCGCCGCTTTCCCGAGCCGTTCGATGTACGCCGGGTATCCTTTCGCGAGCAGATTGACCGCGTTGTCCGTGCGGAAGGACGGAACGACGCGCACGGAGAGCGTACCGTCCGCCGCGATCTTTTCGTGCCATTCCAGCGGATCCGCCGGGTCGTCGGTCGTGGCGCAGAGCTCCACGCGGCTCATCTCCATCAGCTTCCTCGGGGAGAGATGCTTCTCCCGGATGACCGCGTTCGCGCGGTCGAAGATCGCGTCCGCACTCTCTGCAGAAAGCGCGTCCTCGATCCCGAAGAACTGCGAGAGCTCCATATGGGACCAGACGTAAAGCGGGTTCCCCGCCGCCGTCTCCACGCACGCGGCGTACGCCCGGAACTTCTCCCTCGGGTCCGCGTCCCCGGTGACGAGGCGCTCGTCCACCCCCGCGGCGCGCATCAGCCGCCATTTGTAGTGGTCCCCGCCGAGCCACATCGCCGCGATGTCCGTGAACTCCCTGTCCTCGAAAATGTCCTTCGGGGGGAGGTGGCAGTGGTAATCCACGATGGGAAGATCCCGGACGAGCGAATAGAGCCGTTTCGCCGTCTCGCTTTTCAGAAAAAGATCGTCGCGCATAATCTCACTTCTTTCCGTTTTCTTTTCCGTAAGTATAGCATAAAAATCCACGGATGAAAAGGGTTTCCCTATCATTTTTTGAAAAAACGCGGAGGCCGCCCGGGTCCTCCGCGTTCGATTTTGCGCTTTCTGCTGTCTCCGCAGTCTACGCGCTTCGCGCGAGCGCCGCGATGCGCTCCCACGTCAGCGGGCCGACGATCCCGTTCGCCTCGGCGCATTCCCGGCGCTGCACCGCTTTCACCGCCTGCTCTGTCTGCACGCCGAAAATGCCGTCGACCGCGATCTGCGGGATCGACGGCTCCGCCCGCCGCGCGAGGAGCAGCAGCTCCTGCAGGTCGCGGACCTCGTCGCCCCGGCTCCCCCGCAGCAGGAACTTTCCGGGGTAGAGGTAGCTGTTCTCCGGCAGCGCGTTTTCCGGCACGTTTCGCACCGTGTCCCGGTAAACGGACAGCAGTTTGTCGGCGCTTTTCACCCCGAGGATCCCGTCAGGCACGAGGCCCCAGCGCCGCTGGAACGCTTCCAGCGCGGCCCGCGTCTCCCTGCCGAAGATCCCGTCGACGCGCAGCTGAGGGATCGTGTCGTCAAAATACGCCACGACGGCAAGGAGATACTGCATCTGCCGGACCAGCACGCCGCTGTCCCCCTCCCGCAGCACGTTCGGGTAGAAGGCCTCGATCTCCTCGAGGGAGATCCCCTCGGAATAGAGCTCGTTCAACCGCTTGATCCCGTTGTAGATCGACTTGATCTTGTACCATGTCGCCTTCCCGACGATCCCGTCCTGCGTTAGGTTGAAAATACTCTGGAACTTTCGGACGGCGTCCACGGTGTCCTGCGTATAATACCCGTTGATCTGCGGGATCTTCGGGATCGCAGGGTAGTTCCCCGCGATCCGGTTGAGCTGCCGCTGGATGATCCGCACGTCCTCCCCAACGCTCCCGAAGCGCAGCGCGCGCCCCGGGTAGGACTCCCCGATGTCCGCGACCGGCGCGTCCGTGACGATCCGCAGATCCTGCCCGTAGTAGTACCGGAGGATGGGCAGCGGCATCAGCCCCTCCTCCGCGAGCGCGACGCTCCCCCACTGGGAGAGCCCCGCGCACTTCGAGGTCGTGCCGTTGCAGTACTGGGTGAAATACGGCTGGATCTGCTCCCCCTTGACCGCGTAGTTGTTGAAGATCCCGTCGACGATCTTCGAGATGTTCTCGAAGATGTCCCTGTCCTTGACGAATTTCTGGTCGTACTGCGTCGTGGAGGTGATGTCGAAATCGTACCCCCGGCTGCGGTAGTATTCGGTGTAAACGCGGTTCATCGCATACGAGATCTGCGCTAAGATGTTCGCGCGAAGCGCCGCGTCCGGCCATGTGGGGTAGATCTCGCTGCTCGCCACGTTCTTGATATAGTCCGGAAAGGACACGCGCACGTTTTCCGCCGCGGCGTTCGGAAGGCCGAGATGGACCGTGATGTTCGCCGGGACGACCGGCCGCAGATAAATCGCCATATTCGCCTCACGGTCCGGTGCGGTCCGCGAGGAACCGCACCGGCTGGATCGACTTGACCCCGGCAAAGACGGGCACGTTCCGGAAGAACTCGACGCGGAAGTCCGGGTGCGTCACGCGCACGTCATAGAGCGCATACGGCATCCTGCCGCTCGGCGTCTGGGACAGCGCCGCCGGCGGCGCGGGCAGCGCGATGCTGTCGAGCACGCCGCTCTCGTCGGTCTCTCCCGCGCCGAACCGCCTCGCCCCGTCGCGGAACGTGTGCGTGATCAGCACGCGCGCGCCGGAGACCGGCGCGGTCTGCTGCCCCGCAAAGGACTGCACGCGCAGGAACCCGATCTCCGTATTCACCGTGGAAAAATCCTCGAACGAATCGGAGGGCGGCGGGAACGTCTGCAGCGCGTCCCCCGTCTCCTCCGCCTCCCGGACGGTCTCCGCCGCGCCTTCCGCCTCGACCGGCGTCCCCGGTACGTTTCCGCCCTCCCGGGCGGTCTGCAGCAGCGCCGCCTTATAGCGTTCCACCGCCTCCAAAAAAATCGGATCGCTCATCCGCTTCCCCCTTTCCTCCCTCCATAATAAGCGGAAAGCCCGTTTCATGTGCAATAAAACGCGTTTCTTCCCGGAAAACCGGACAGCCTCGCGTCTCTGTGGGGGAGACGCGAGGCTGTCCGGTTTTGGAAGTATTCAAATGGGGAAACAAAAACACAAGAAGCATTCAAAATTCAGGTTCGAGCATTTCGATCCTTTGCAGCGCGTGGAGCAGATTCCCCGCGCCGACGATCGCGCTGCCCGACGGCGCGCCGTCTTTTTGCGGCATTCCCTCGAGATCTTCGAGCAGATCCCGGAGCATCTCTTCGGCAAAAGCGGGGTCTTCCCTGTGGAAGAACGCCAGCGCCCATCCCGAGGCGACCGACTCGAACAGTCCGCCCTCCTGCGGCTGCGCTTTCACATACCGTTCCCACGCTTCGCCGTCCGGCACCCGGCTGACCCTGCCGCGCGTCATGTACCGGTGTCGGTTTTCCAGCAGCCAGCGCACCAGCGCCTGCCGGATCTCCTTCTGTAACGGGAAGCCCGCGTAGAGCGCGTAGAGCATCCCCCAAATATCGGCCTGTCGGCAAAAGCCGTCCGCCGCGAAAAACACACCGCTGTTCTCCTCAAAGAGAACGCGAAGGTTCTTTTCGATCGTTTCCGCGCGATGCCGCAGGATAAAGCCGTCTCTCGAGAAGAGATCGAACCGGTCCTGGATTGCTTCCATCTGCCGCATCCCGCGCCAGAGCAGAAGGGACTCCAAAAAGAGCTGACCCGTCTTCATCGCACCGCCCGCATACCCGTAGCAGAGATGCGGGTTCGTGGCGTCGTTCTGCACCAGTCCCTTCGGGGAAACCGGCACGGCGCACAGCGCGCGCATCAGGGCGGGCTCCCATGCGAGGAAGAACCTTTTCGCCTCCCTCTGCGGGAGCATCTGCAAATAACGGCTCACCGCGGACACCGCGAACGACGCGGTATCCAAGGCGGCCATGCCGACCGGCGCCCGATTGACACCGGCGGCATATACGGCCTCCCCGTCCGTTTCCACGCAGTCTGGAAAAAAACCGTCCACCCGCGCGGCCCGGAATATATGATCGATACAGCTTTCGACACGATCCATCCCCAAAAGCTCCGAGCAAGATTCCATCATGTACCCGAAATCACGTGTCCAAAGCGCATCGCCCTCTTCGGCGCCGTTCGTCACAAACAGCGCCGTCCCGTCGTTGGCTTTCCGGTTCGCCGCCTCCGCCATGGAGCGCGACAAACTTGTCAAACGTTTCAAGGCTCCGGCGTACCGCATGGCTCCCCTCCCCGGGGAATTGCCCAGCCCCGAAAGCCAAGCCCCCAGCGTGTGTGATGCAGAAGAAGGATCCCGGCGTTCGCCGTCCTTTCTTCTGTAACATATTTTATACCGGATCGTCCGTTTTCACAAGGCCATGATTTTTTTCCTTTGGCACACAGATTTTGACATTCCGCTTTCTCATCTCCAAAAAAAGGCAATACAAAAGGATTGACATTTTTCAAAAACAGGTGTAGACTCTGATTGTAAACCTCCAAAACTGTCGTGCTGTCTTTTTGGCGGCTCGCTCCCCGTTTTTCCCGAAGGAGGAATCTTCCGTGCGAAAGGAACACTTTCTCGAACGCTTGCTTCGGCGTCTGCCGATCCGAAAAAAACTGACCTACTTTCTCATCCCTGTCCTCCTGCTCACCTACCTGTTCTCCTGCGGGACCGTGCTCTCCATCTCCGTGCACGAGACCGAGGGCATCATCGGCGGGCAGGGTGAGATCATCGCGAACCAAAAGGTCCGGCTCATCGACAACTACCTCTCCCAGCTTCGCCGCGAGAGCGAGGTCTTTGTCAACGACGAGCTCCTACAGTCGCTGCTCAAGGAAGACCGGGCGATCCTTTCCGACGAAGACCGGGACAGGGTGGACAATCAGATCCGCCTGCTCAAATACAATACGATCATCAACTACGACGAGTGGGTGACGGGCATCTCGCTCTCGAACACCCACGGCGACGAATACATCTGGTGCGCAGACCCGGAGACGTCGAAGGAAACGCTCTCCGCCTGTCTGCACGCCTACGGCGAAGAGGCAAAAGCGCTGGACGGCGAACCGCTGTTTTCCTACGGCCGTCTGGACGACGGCGTCATCTCGCTGACGCGGACCGTCAAAAACCTGAACGACGGCTCCCCGATCGGCGCGATCACGATCGACTTCAGCCTCGGCTTCCTGAAGGACATCTCCGAGTTTCTGGAAAGCAACTATGGCACGACGGACATCCACGTCGCCATCATGACGCCGGACGGCAAGGAGATCTACAACTCGACGGGCATCCCGGCGGAGCGGCTCCTCCGGACGCAGAAAGACACGGAAAACATCTCGGTCAACAACTTTGATTACAAAGTCGCTCACACCGCCTCCGAATACATCGACTGGAACGTGTACACTTCCATCAACGAGACGGAGCTTTTCCGCGCGATGCGCAACTCCACGCTCGTGATGTTCTTCCTCCTCGCGGTCTCCGCGGCGGTCTCCTTCGCCGCGATCCAGCTGCTCTCCACCAGCATCTCCGGCCAGTTCGGCGGGTTCATCGAAAAGATCCGCGCGACGGAGACCCCGGAAAAGGCAGAGCTCATCCAAGTGGACAGCGAAGACGAATTCAAGGAGCTCACCGACGCCTACAACGAGATGATCCTGCGGATCAACCGGCTGATCGACACCGTGTACAGCAAGGAGCTCCTGCAGAAGGACGCGGAGATCAAGGCGTTCCAGGCGCAGATCAACCCGCATTTCCTATACAACACGCTGGACATCATCAACGGGCTCGTCGACCTCGGGCGGACCGAGGACATCAAGCGCACGGTCATCGCCCTCGCGAACCTCATGCGCATGGCGCTCAAGGGCGCGGAGATCCAGACGGTCCGGGAATGCTGCCACAACGCCGAGGAATTCATGTTCATCGAGCATCTGCGCTACCCGGACAAGCTCATCTTCCTGAACGAGATCCCGGAGTCCATGATGGACTACTGTATGCCGAAGCTGATCTTCCAGCCCGTGCTGGAAAACGCGATCTCCCACGGCGTCTCGGAGGTCATCGGCAAGGGCATGGTCGGGATCTTCGGCAAAGAGGAAGAGGACGCGCTCGTCTTTGAGATCCGGGACAACGGCGTCGGCTTCCCGGAGGCGGTCCTCGAACGCCTCCGCCGTCCCGACGAGGCGCCGCCCGGCGAGCGCAAAAAGAACATCGGCCTCGTGAACATCCAGCGGCGCATCCAGCTCATGTACGGCGCGCCCTATGGGCTCACGGCGCAGAACGGAGAGAACGGCGGCGCGCGGGTCATCATCCGCCTGCCGAAGATCCGAAACGCGGCGCTGCCGCCCATCGAGGCGGCGGAAACGGAAAGGAGGAAGAACGGTGAAACTGCTGATCGTTGACGACGAGGTCATCCTTCGGATGCGCATCAAGAAACTGATCGAGGATTCGGACCTCCCCTTCCAGGCCATCCTAACGGCGGAGAACGCGTTCGAGGCGGCTGAGATGTTCGACAAAGAACACCCCGAGATCGTCATCACGGACATCCGAATGCCCTCAAAATCCGGGCTGGAGCTCGCCGCATACATCCATGAGCAGAGCCCCGGCACCGCGGTCATCGTCGTCACCGGCTACCCGGAATTCGAGTACGCCCGCACGGCGCTGCAATACGACGTCTTCGACTACCTCCTCAAACCCATCGAGCCCGAAAAGCTGATCGCGGCCGTCGTCGCCGCCCAGAAAAAGCTGGAAACGGACGAAAAGCACGAGCGGCTCTACGAGGTCTTCAAGAACCACTTTGCGGAAAACATCGAGACGATCCGCCGCCAGTACATCGAGAACCTGCTGTTCTCCAGCGAAACGCCGCCTGACGCGGACGAAAACCGTTCCCTTTACGGGATCTCCCTCGGGCGCTACCGCCTGGTCGCGATCCAGTGCGGCACCGACATGGACACCGCCCGTTTGGAGAGCGAGTATTACTGCACCCATCTGGTGGAGCAGTGCATCCGCGAACAGGTCCCCGGCGCGGTGACCTACGTCTTCGGCGGGCTCGTCTTTTTCCTCTGGGAGATCCGGCGCGACGACCCGCTCGACGACAACGAAGCGCTCCTCGGCTTCCTGCGGGAACTCCACGCGCGCGTGCGGCAGGACTTCCTCGGCGTGCTCTCCGCCGGGATCAGCACCGTCTCCGACACGCTCCGCGATATGCAGATGCTCCGCCGCCAGACATCTGTCGTGCTCGAATTCATGCGGGACCGGAACCTGAAGGAAATGCTCTTTTACGAGGACATCCGCCAGTCGGACGCGACCGGCTGGGCGCTCGACACCGAGGTCGAACTGCTCACCGCGGAGATCGGCGTCGGCAGCACGCCGCAGGCGCTCGCCCGCTTCGACCGGATCATCGCGACGGCGCGCGCGGGCGACCCGAACGACCTGTACTCCGCGTGCCTCCTCATCGCGTCGAACGTCTGCCTCGCCATGCGCGTCTATCGCGGCGAACAGGACATGCCCGCGCTCGTCGGCCCGATCCTGCAACAGCTCAGCCTCGAGGTGACGCCGGAGGGCGTCGAGTCGCTTCGCGCGTGGTGCGCCAACGCGTCGGAGCGCGTCAACGCGCTGCATCAGGATTCCTCGAACCTCTTGGTCAACGCGATCCGGGATTTCATCTCGACGAATTACAGCGAGCCCATCGGCCTGACGGAAGCCGCGCGCCATGTGGGGCGGAACCCGTCCTACATCAGCCGCCTCGTGCGGGAGAACACCGGCGAGAGCTTCACGCAGCTCCTCACGGAAAAGCGCATGGCGGAGGCCAAGCGCCTGCTCAAGGACACGAGCCTCAAGGTGCAGGACATCGCGGAACGCACCGGCTACACCAACGTCCGGTATTTCACCCGGGTCTTCAAGGCGAACGCCAATATGTCCCCGAACGACTACCGCTCGTTCTGCTCGACCTTCCAGTGATCCCCGCCGAACGAGCCATTGTTTCCCTCTGCATTAACAGCAAGCGCCGTTTTTACCCCGGCGTTTTGCCCCGAATACCGGCGAAGCACAAGCGCCGTCGAAAACTGCGGCCTTACGGTAAACCTCAAACTGCCCGTTACCGGCGCCCACGCGATCGCTGCGCCGCCCGTTTTCCTTCCCCATTTCATGGGCGCACCGATTTTGCCCTAGACTGCAAGCAGTCACGCGCTGTCCGCGCCCTCATTTCGTCCGACATTAATTTCACCCCGGCGTTTTGCCCCGAATACCGGCGAAGCACAGCGCCGTCGAAACCGGCGGCCTTACGGTAAGCCTCAAACAGCCCGTTACCAGCACCCACCCAACCAACGCACTGCCTGTTTCCCCGCCCGATTTCATGGGTGCCCCGATTTTGCCCTAGACTGCAAGCAGTCACGCGCTGCCCGCGCTCTCATTCTGCCCGGCATGAACACCGAACGCCGTTTTCACCCGGCGTGTCGTGCAGCAAATCCTGACCAGACGCACAACGGCCGCCGCATCCCTTTTGGATGCGGCGGCCGTTTGGACCGCTTTGCTTTACGCCTGCACCGCAGAATGGCTGGCGGAGGGGAGCACATATTTGTCGGAAAACTCTCCGTAATAATCGACAAAGCGCGGATCGCCGTTCTTCACGGCGTTCAGGTATCCGTGCGTATCCATCGCGGAGTCGCGGATCTGGATCATGCACACCGCCACGTTGGAGCAGTGGTCGGAAATGCGCTCGTAGTTGTGGATGATGTCGGAGAAGACGAACCCGAGCTCGATCGTGCACCGGCCCTCCTGCAAACGCTGGATGTGCCGGTTCTTCAGCTCGACCTTCAACGCGTCGATCACCTGCTCGAGCGGTTCCACGCGGTACGCTTCCTCGTAATTCTTCGTGCAGAAGGAATCCACGGTCAGCGTCAGGATCTCCTTCACCGCTTCGGTACAGACGGCCAGCTCGCTCTGTGCGTCCTTCGAGAACTCCAGCTCCTTGTCATGGATCTCCCGCGCCGCACGGAGCAGATTCACCGCATGGTCCCCGATGCGCTCGAGGTCGCCGATGGTGTGCAGCAGCTGCGCCACGTCGTTGGAATCCGCGTGCGTCAGGTTCTTCGCGGAGATCTTCACGAGATAGGACCCCAGCTTGTCCTCGTAATCGTCGATGGACTGCTCGTCCTCCTCCACGCGTTCCGCAACGTCCTCGTCAAAATCGGAGAGCAGCGAGATCGCGTCCAGGATCGTGCGCTTCGCGAGCTCCGCCATGCGGACCGCGGCGTCGCGGCACTCCGCGATCGCGAACGCGGGCGAACGCAGCAGGAGCTCGTCGAGGAAGACCTCGTGCTCCTTGTCGGACTTTTTGTCCCGAACCGTAAATCGCGCGAGCTTTTCGAGCTGCTTGCAGAATGGGAGCAGGATCACTGTATTCAGAATGTTGAACACCGAGTGGACCACGGCGATCATCACGGGGCGCACCGGCTGATCCGCAAACGCAAAATCGAAGATCATATCCAGCCCGTAGAACGCGACCATGAAGATCACGCTGCCGATGACTTTGATGTAGATATGGACCGCCGTGACGCGGCGCGCATCCGCCTTCGTCCCGATGGAGGAGAGCAGCGCCGTGATGCAGGTGCCGATGTTGAGGCCGAGGATGATGGGCAAGGCCATGCTGAACGAGATGCGGCCCGTCACCGAGAGAGACTGCAGGATGCCGAGGGACGCCGCCGAGCTCTGGATCACGGCGGTAATCAGCGTACCGGCGAGCAGCCCGAACACGGGATGGTCGAGCACGGTCAGGATCTCACGGAACTCGGGCATCTCCGCAAGCGGTTCCATCACGTCGCTCATGATCGTCATGCCGGTCATCAGGATCGCGAACCCGACCATCACGGAACCGATGTCCCGCTTCTTGCTGCGCTTCGCGAACATGATGAGCCCGATGCCGACGATCGCGATCACCGGGGAAAAGCTCTCCGGGCGGAGCATCCGAAGGAAAAAGTTGTCGCCGCGGATCCCGTTCAGGGAGAGGATCCACGCGGTCGCCGTCGTGCCGATGTTCGAGCCCATGATCACGCCGACGGTCTGCCCGAGCTCCATGATGCCGGAGTTCACCAGGCCGACCAGCATGACCGTCATGGCGGAGGAGGACTGGATCGCGATCGTGATGCCCATGCCGAGCAGGATGCTTCTGAACCGGCTCGAGGTCATGGAGCGCAGGACGCGTTCCAGTTTGCCGCCCACCATCTTTTCGAGACTTGAGGAGAGCAGGTGCATCCCATAGAGGAAAAACGCCAGCCCGCCGAACAGCGTGATGATGGAGAATATGTCCATACCGTGTTACAGCCCCTTCGCGTTGTCCGTTTCTTCAACCCAAATACTTCCGATTTCACCCTTCCGGCCGAAGCGCCGGAGGATGGGCCGCCGCCGCCCGCGCGGGCGGCAAAGAAAACACACAGGATACCCGACGGCCTTTTTGATTATTATAACACAGGTGTTCTCCCTTTTGCAACAGCATTTTACCCGAACCCTTGCTTTTCGCGGAAATCGCCAAAAAAGCAAAGGGAGTTGCGTTCAATTTCCCATTGTGGTATAATAACCGTAGGTCATCGTGTATTACACGGATTTATATCGCTCGCCCGGTTTTGCTGCGGAACCGCTTTCGTTTGCACCATGTCCGCTCGCGGGAAGCGGCGGCGTGCTCCACAGCGTATGACAGAGCGTCGACTCGACCCTTGACTGCGGCAGCGGGCGGTGGCTGATCCTGCCAACGTGCTTACAGTATAATCACCGCAAGACCGTCGGGTATTACACGGTTTTTTATTGGCCCGCCAGTGTGGCGGCAGAGCCGCTTTTGTCTGCCCTTCATCCGCTCACGGGAAGCGGCGGCGTGCTCCACAGCGTATGACAGAGCGTCGACTCGGCCCTTGACTGCGGCAGCGGGCGGTGGCTGATTCCGCCAACGCGCTTTGCGTTTTGGCAACAGTAAGGCTATCGGTATTACACTGCTTTTTCCTCCCACCCGGTCTTGCGGCCGAGTCGCTTTCATTTTCCCTCCATCCGCTCGCGGGAAGCGGAAGCGTGTTTCTCAGTGTATGACAGAACATCGACGCAGCCCTTGACCCCGTCAGCGGACGACGGATAATTTAGCCAACGTGCTTCACGTTTATGGTAACAGCAAGGCCATCGGTATTACACAGATTTTCATTCGCCTGCCCAACTCGCCGCGAGGCGGCTTCCCATCGCGCGGCGCCTCCAAAATGACGTTTCGGTACGTCTTACAACGTATGACATGGTGGCAAAATAATCTCCTGTTTTAGCAGCCGTCAAGGGCAGTCTCTTCCAAAGCGATTTTTGTAGAATAAACATTACGATGAAATCCAGAATGCGGACAGCCTCCCCGCCGCCGAATGCCGAAAGCGCGGCGCAGCCGGGGACCGCTCCGCAAAAGGGGGATGTCAGATGAACGAAAAAAAGATCTGCGCCGTGATCGTTGCCGCGGGCAGCTCGACACGCATGGGCGGGACGGTCTCCAAGGTGCTCCTCCCGCTGCTCGGAGAGCCCGTGCTCCTTCGGACGCTGCGCGCCTTCGACGCGGCGGACTGCGTCTCGGAGATCGTCGTCGCGGCGCGCCCGGAGGATTTTCCCGCCGTCTCGGCGCTCGCAAAACAGATCAAAAAGCCGGTGCAGCTCTCCCCCGGCGGCGAGACGCGGCAGGACTCCGTCGCCGCGGCGGTCCGCCTCTGCCCGGACGCGGCGTATCTCGCGATCCACGACGGCGCGCGGCCGCTCGTCACGCCGGAAAAGATCCGCGCCGTCTGCGCGGACGCAAAAAAATACGGCGGCGCGGCGCTCGCCGTGCGCGTCAAGGACACCGTGAAGGTCGCGGGGCCGGACGGCTTCATCTCCTCGACGCCGGACCGCGACACCCTCTGGAACGTGCAGACGCCGCAGGTCTTTCGCGCCGACGCGTACTTCGCAGCGCTCGAAGCCGCCGAGCGCGCCGGGAAGAACTACACGGACGACTGCCAGCTCTTTGAATCCGCCGGGATGCGCGTCTACCTCACGCCCGGCGACTACCGGAACATCAAGCTCACAACGCCGGAGGACCTTGTGATCGGCGAGGCCTTCGCGAAACTCGAAACGGAGGAAACGAAATGAGGATCGGACACGGATATGACGTACATCAGCTGGTCGAGGGGCGCGAACTGATCCTCGGCGGCGTGCACATTCCCTTTGAGAAGGGGCTGCTCGGCCATTCGGACGCCGACGTGCTCGCCCATGCCGTCGCGGACGCGCTGCTCGGCGCCGCCGCGCTCGGGGACATCGGCCACCTTTTCCCTGACGACGACCCAAGATACGAGGGCGCGGACAGCCTGAAGCTGCTCTCCGCGGTCACGGCCGCCGTCCGCAGCCACGGGTATTCCGTCGGCAACGTGGACGCGACGGTCATCGCGCAGCGCCCGAAGCTCGCGCCGCACATCGAGACGATGCGCCGCAATCTCGCGAGCGCGATGGGCGTCGCCATGGACTGCGTCAGCGTCAAGGCGACGACAGAGGAACACCTCGGCTTCACGGGGCGCGGCGAGGGTATCGCGGTGCACGCGGTCTGCCTGCTTCTCTGAATCGCACACCAAACACCGGCTTGTCTCATACTCTGGTGCAGATACATTTTGAAGCGAGAGAGCAGGTGCGACATGGAAAACAGAAATCGATCGGAAAAGACTCTGCTCGTCGTCAGCAGCGTGACGTATGCCATGCGCGGACGCGAGCTTCTCTTTCGCAAAGGGATCCGCTCCTACATCGAGCGGCTGCCGCGCACGAAGGAGACCGGCTGCGGCTACGGCCTTTACGTCCCGGACGGCCCGGACGCGGCGGAGCGCATCCTCAAGGAAGCCGGTTTCCGGGTCTACCAGCGGCGGGAACGGGGCGGCGCGGCATGATCTACCTCGACAACAGCGCGACGACATATCCGAAGCCTGTGGAAGTCCGGCAGCGCGTCGACAAAGCGCTCCGGTCTTACGGCGCGAACCCCGGGCGCGGCGCGTTCCCCATGAGCCTGAGGACCGCCGAGGCCGTCTATCAGGTCCGCAGTCTTGCGGCGGACTTCTTCCACGCACCGGGGCCGGAATGTGTCTCCTTCCAGCCGAGCTGCACACAGGCGCTCAACACCGTCATCCAAAGCCTCTCGCCGGGCGACCACGTCGTCACGACGGAGCTCGAGCACAACGCGGTGCTGCGCCCGCTCCACGCGATGAAAAAGCGCGGCGTGACGTATACCGTCGTCCCCGTGGAGCCGGGCGACAACGACGCGGTGCTCGACGCGTTCCGCCGGGCGTTCCGGGAAAACACCCGCCTCCTCATCTGCACGCACGCCTCGAACGTCTGGGGCGTCCGCCTGCCTGTGGAACGCCTCGCCGCGCTGGCGCACATCTACGGCGCCGCGATCTGCGTGGACGCCGCGCAGTCGGCGGGCGTTCTTCCGATCGACCTTGCGGAGAGCGGCATCGACTACCTCTGCTGTGCCGGACACAAGGGCCTCTACGGCCCGATGGGCACCGGGATGCTCCTCACGCCGCACGCGGACCGGCTGCGCGCGCTCGTGCAGGGCGGCACCGGGACGCACGCCGCCGACCCCGCGCAGCCGCGCGAGATGCCCGAATTCCTCGAGAGCGGCACGCAGAACGTCCCCGGCATCCTCGGCCTCGGCGCGGGGATCGCCTTTGTCCGCAAAAAAACGCCGGAGCGCATCCGAAACTGGGAGATGCGCCACATTGGCCGCATCTACGAGGGCCTCGCCGCCTTGCCCGGCGTCCGCCTGTACACGCCGTACCCGGACGCGGCGCACTTTGCGCCCGTGCTCTCCTTCAACGTGGAGGGCCTTCCCAGCGAGACCGCAGGCGACCTCCTCGCAAAGCACGGGATCGCCGTGCGGTGCGGCCTCCACTGCGCGCCGCTCGCGCACAAAAAGTTCGGCACGGAGGAGACCGGCGCGGTCCGCGTCTCGCCCTCCGCCTTCACCTCGGACCGCGACGTCGACGTCTTTCTCGCCGCCGTCCGGGAGATCCGCCCGAGATAAACGATCCTGTCCCATTTTTGGGACAGGATCAACAGCATACCGGAAGCGCTGCCCGGTATGCTTTTTCTTTCTTCGCGCTCAAACGGAGGTCAGCCGGTACTTCCCCTTCCCGACCTTCTCCAGCGTCCCGTCGACGCAGAGCTTCCGCACGACGCGCTGGAGCTGGCTCCGGCTGCAGCTCAACTGCATCACGCTCGCGTTGACGCTCTGGAGCGTGTGGTCGGGTCGGATCTCCCTGAGGAACGTCACGAGCTTTTCCTCCACCGACTGCGCGGGCTGGCCGATCAGCGGGAACAGGCGGAACTTGTCGGCGACGCTGTGCAGGAGCGTGTTGAGGAAGCGCACGTCGCGCTCCAGCGCTTCGCGGTGCCGCTCCATGGAGAGCGAGACGCAGAGCACTTCCCCGAGCGCCTCGGCGTAGAGCGGTAGGTCGCCGCGCCGGACGAATTCGATGTCCCCGAGCAGCGCGCCGGATTCGACGAGATACACGGAGAACACGCTCCCGTCCTCCCGAAGGCCGTAGATGTTCACGCTGCCTTCCACGACGAACAGGAAGGAATCCATCGGCCGAAACGGCGCGACGAGCAGCTCGCCCTTTTGAAACCGGACGAGCCGAAAGTCGAGCGCTTCCGTGTCGAACCGGCTTGGGATGTCCCACTTTTCGAGCATCTGCGCGAGCAGCCGGGGATTCGTGATCTGCCTCATTTTTTCCACCTCTTTTTCTCTATTGTATCATATGATACAATAAATCGCAAGAGCCTCTGCTAAAATAGAAGCAGCAAAAGGGAAAGCCCCGGAGCAAGAGCCCTGCGGGACGTTCCCGAATCGGTCAATCAATTTCAAGGAGGAATCCCCATGAAAAACGGAAAGCTGCAGATCGGCATCATCGGCTGCGGCGGCATCGCGAACCAGAAGCATATGCCGTCTCTCAAGACCCAGGCCGACAAGTGCGAGATGGTCGCGTTCTGCGACATCATCGTCGAGCGCGCGGAAAAGGCCGCGAAGGAATACGGCACCCCGGACGCGAAGGTCTACGTCGACTACAAGGACCTGCTCAAGGACCCGGAGATCGACGTTGTGCACGTCCTGACCCCGAACGTCGCGCACTGCCCGATCACCGTCGCCGCGTTCGACGCGGGCAAGCACGTCATGTGCGAAAAGCCGATGGCCGCGACGACCGCCGACGCCCAGCTCATGATGGACGCGTGGAAGCGCTCCGGCAAGAAGTTCACGATCGGTTACCAGAACCGTTTCCGCAACGACACCCAGATGCTCCACGAGGCCTGCGAGGCCGGCGATCTCGGCGACATCTACTTCGCGAAGGCGCACGCCATCCGCAGAAGAGCCGTTCCGACCTGGGGCGTGTTCCCGGACAAGTCGAAACAGGGCGGCGGTCCGCTGATCGACATCGGCACGCACGCGCTCGACATCACCCTCTGGATGATGAACAACTACGACGTCGAGAGCGTCACCGGCTCCGTCTTCGAGAAGCTCGGCCATCTGCCGGAGGCGACGCAGGGCAATATGTTCGGGCCCTGGGACCCGGAGAAGTACGAGGTCGAGGACTCCGCGTTCGGCTTCATCAAGATGAAGAACGGCGCGACGATCTTCCTCGAGGCCGCGTGGGCGATCAACATGAAGGAATCCCGCGAGGCTGCGACGACGCTCTGCGGCACGAAGGCCGGCGCGGAGATCATCGGCGGCATGAGCAAGGCCGAGGGTGAATACGACCTCGTCATCAACAAGACCTCCCACGGCCGCCTCACCGAGGAGACCCTTTCCGCCGGCGGCTCCATCGCCTTCTTCGAGGGCGGCAGCGACAAGCCGGAGGTCATCGAGTGCCATCAGTGGCTCGACGCGATCCTCAACGACAAGGAGCCGCTCGTCAAGCCGGAGCAGGCGTTCGTCGTCACGAAGATCCTCGACAACATCTACCGTTCCGCCGCCGAAGGCCGCGAGATCAAGTTCTGATTTGCCCGCTGACAGGAGGAAATCATGTATACTTATGACCGCAAGGGACCGAAGCGCGGCGTCGCGCTGTACAGCTACTCCGCGGAGTTCGGTCTGACCAAAACGCTCGAGGACTGCTTTGAGGACGTCCACGACATGGGCGCGCACGGCATCGAGATCCTCGCGAACACGCACATCGAAAACTACCCCTACCCCACCGACGCGTGGGTGGAGAACTGGTTCCGCCTCTGCGACAAGTATGAGGTCGTCCCGGTCGAATATGGCCACTGGATCGACAGCCACGTCCTCGGCGGCCGCGAGCTGACGACCGAGGAGAGCATCGAGATGCTCTGCCGCGACCTGCGCCTCGCGCATCGGCTCGGCTTCACCGTGCTGCGCACGAAGATGCCCGTCATCAACGACGCGCTCGAGCCCGTCGAGAACTGGCGCGAGATCATTTCCGGCGCGCTGCCGCTCGCGGAAAAGCTCGGCCTCAAGATGTGCCCGGAGATCCACACCCCCTCGAACCTCAAGGGCAAGATGGTGCAGGATTACATCGAGTTCATCGAAAAGACCGGCACGAAGAATTTCGGCCTCAACATCGACTTCTCCGTCTTCCGCTCGAGATTCAAGGAAGGCGAGTGGAAGGACCCGGCGTTCGCGCCGAACGTCCCGGAGGACATCATCCCGCTTCTGCCCTACGTCTACTGCTGCCACGCGAAGTTCATCCATATGTCGGACGACTTCGAGGAGACCACCATCCCGTACCCGGAGATCGTGAAGATCCTGCAGGCGCACGGCTGGGACGGCTACCTGCTCAGCGAGTACGAGGGCGCGGACAAGTACGACCCCGGATATGAGGTCGGCCAGACACTGCGCAAGCAGCACATCATGCTGAAGCGCCTCATCGGAGACTAAGGAGGGCGGCATTTATGGAAAGAGAAGTCATTCAGTCGGTCGGTTTCCGCAACACCGTGGAGAACGGCGAGGTCACCGGCTTCCAGTT